>JAFEEZ010000100.1 GCA_018240825.1 Pseudomonadota bacterium
TCGAGTTTTTCGACCGGCGTGACCAGCACATAGCCGCCGTCGGGCTCGCGTCGCAGGATCGTCGAGAACAACCGCACCATCTCGGGCCGCCCGATCGGCGACCCCATGTGAAACCAAGTGCCGTCGCGCGCGATTCGCATGTCGCTGTCGCCGCAATGCGTCGGATGCCATTTGTCGACGGGCGGCAGCCGTTTCTCGCCTGCCAGTCGCGCGATGTCGGCGAGCGACAGGGCGGCGAGATCGGGTGGCGGCTCCATCGGCATGGAGGATCGCTACGGCAGCGGAGGTTAAGCCGCAACCGCGAGGCGCGGGCCGACGGTCCCGGAAACGGCCGGGACGTCGATTCCACGCGCGAGCACCCGATGGCGCTCGACCGGGCCCGGCAGTCGCCACTCGGCGGTCGCCTTCGTGCTGAATCCCCAGAAGCGGCCATAATATTCCGGGTCGCCGACCAGCATCATCGCGCCGTCGAGGTCGAGCTCGACGGCGGCGTCGAGCGCCTGATGCATCAACTCCTTGCCCAGCCCACCGCGCTGCCGCGTCGGTTCGACCGCGACCGGGCCGACGAGCACCAGCGGCCAGACTTGTCCATCGTCACCGGTGATTTCGACGGGCCAGCACTGGATCGTGCCGGCGAGCACGCCATCCTCGATAGCGGCGAAGCTCAGGTTCGGGATGGGCGCGACGCCTTCGCGCAGGCGATAGGCGGTCTTGGCGTGCCGGTCTCGACCGAACGCGCGGTCCAGCAACGCCTCGACGGCGGCGGGATCGACGGTCGCGATCGGCATGAACTCCAGCACTTCGGTCTCCTTTGGCGGGGTGGCGCGTTTAACCGCGTCGCGCTCGAACGCAAGGAGAAGGGTTGATCGCAGGCGGTGGGGCGGGCAGGGGCGCAGACGATGACCGACCGCCTGCAACTGCACGTCCGCAACCTCGAAGTGATGGTGCTGACCGGAATCTATTCCGAGGAAACGCACCTGCCGCAGCCATTGCGGATTTCGGTGACGGTCGATCTCGACATGCCGAGCCAATTCGGCCCCGATTCGCCGCTGAGCGAATCGAAGAATTATCTCGACCTCAAACATGCCGCGACGGCCGCTCTGCCGCCGAACGTGCATTTCAGGCTGGTCGAGGCGGTTGCCGAGCACATCTGCGAAACGTTGTTCCTGCAGGACAAGCGAGTCGCGCGCGTCGAGGTCGAAATCGTCAAGCTGGCCATCGCCGAGGCCGGCGAATCGATCGGAATCACCTTGGCCCGCAACCGTCGCTAGCTGCGGCAGGCTCCTAAGTCGTTCTGCACCAACGCGTAATCCTCGCGCACCGCGACCGCATCGGCGGGATCCAGTCCGGCGAGGATATCGGCGGGCACTTCGGCCGGAAGACCGCAGGCCAGCCGATACCACAAAAAGGTGTCGCGCCGGGGCGGGGGCAGCGCGTCCTCGACGACCTCGCTCAACGACACCGTCCAGAAGGGGGCGTGGCCCTGTTTGCGGATGATCGACAGTGAAATCGGATGACCGCTGGTCTTGAGGAAAATCTGCGTCTCGCCTTCGCCCGGCAGCGCACCGGCGGCATGGAAGGCGTTGCCGATCGCGGCGACGGCGGGGGGCGAATCGGGGGCGGCGAAGTCGGCGGCGATTCGGCGCGTGGTCGCCTCGGTCGCCGGACTCCAGATGAGCTGCGCGTCGTTCGAAATCAGCTGCAATTGATCGGGCGCGCCCGCAACCGGCCGCGCGAACAGCAACACGCGCTGGTTCTTCAATTTAGGCGGGTCGCCGCGCAAATCCAGTTTTGCATCATACAGATAGCCGATCCGCGGCGGTACTGCGCCCGGCCCGCGGATCAGCGCGATGACATCCAGGGTGACGTACAGCCGGATATAGCCGGGCGGGACATTGACCGCCTCCGCCCCCTTGATTCTGACGACGGCGCGGATGGCGCCGTCGACCACCACCGGCGCCTTGATCGCGAGGCCGGCGACCTCCGCGTAGCGATATACTGGCGGCGGCGCGGTTATCCTGGCGGGCGCGCTGGCCGCCGTCCCGCAAAGAACGAGAGCAGGCGCGACGAACGCGAAGAATCGCAATACCGGAACACTCGACATGCCGAAACGATTAGGCGAAGTGATCGTCCCGAAACAGAAATAAATCTGCGGCGGTGCGATTGTTCGTTTGTTGCGCCCGACAAAGCGTTTGCGTCGGTTCAAACGTGGCGATAGAGACTCGCGTTCTGCCCGATCCGGCGCTAGCCGAAGGGTTCGTTGCCGGACCGTTAACGGTCGGCGACACGAGGGTCGGGACTAGGGAGTTGGGTTTCTGAATGGCATATGCTGATCGTGATACTACCGGCAGCCGCATCGTAGCGGTCATAATCTGTTCGCTGATCGTTGCGTTGTTCGGTTGGGCTTTCGTGACCGGCTTGGCGTCGAGCATCGCCAAGAAGGTGACCGAAAAACTGAACACGTTCGACGTCGCGCCGCCGCCGCCGCCGCCGCCGCCGGACAAACCGCCGCCGCCGCCGCCGGACCAGCCGAACCTGCCGCCGCCGCCGACCGCGCCGCCGGTGTTCAACTCGCCGGTCCCTGCGCCA
>JAFEEZ010000101.1 GCA_018240825.1 Pseudomonadota bacterium
CCGGCGGTTCCGGCGGGCTGGGCGTATCTCGACACCGCCGCCACCTCGCAGAAGCCGCGGCCGGTGATCGACGCGATCAACCGCGCGTATGGCGAGACCTACGCAACGGTGCATCGCGGGGTGTATCAGCGATCGGCCGACATGACGCTCGCTTATGAGGCGGCGCGCAAGCGGACGGCGCAGTTCATAGGCGGCGAAGAGCGCGAGATCGTATTCGTCCGCGGCGCGACCGAGGCGATCAACCTGGTCGCGCAATGCTGGACGGGCGAGCAGGTCAAGGTGGGCGACCGCATCCTGCTCTCGGCGCTTGAGCATCACAGCAACATCGTGCCGTGGCAGATGGTCGCCGAGCGCGTCGGCGCCGCGATCGACGTCGTGCCGCTGACCGACGACGGGCGGATCGATCTCGACGCGATGGCGGCGATGATCACGCCGCAGCACAAGCTCGTCGCGCTGGCGCATGTGTCGAATGTGCTGGGGTCGGTGCTCGACGCGAAGCGTGCGACGGAGATCGCGCATTCGGTTGGGGCGAAGATTTTGCTCGACGGGTGCCAGGCGGTGCCGCGAATGGCGGTCGATGTCGCGGCGATCGGCTGCGATTTCTACGTTTTCTCCGGGCACAAACTCTACGGCCCGACCGGGATCGGCGTGCTGTGGGGCCGTTACGATCTGCTCGACGCGATGCCGCCCTATCAGGGCGGCGGGTCGATGATCGATCGCGTGACCTTCGCCAAGACGACCTACGCCCCGCCGCCGGGCCGGTTCGAGGCGGGGACGCCGCATATCGTCGGGGTGGTCGGGCTGCACGCCGCGATCGACTATGTCGAGAGCATCGGGCTCGACCGTATCCGTGCGCATGAAACCGCATTGGTTGCTGCCACGCGCGAGCGGCTCGGGCGGATCAATTCGGTCCGGCTGTTCGGCCCCGACGACGCCGCTGGGATCGTCAGTTTCGCGGTCGAGGGGGTGCATCCGCACGACGTCGCCACCATCTTGGACGAGGGCCAGGTGGCGATCCGCGCGGGGCATCATTGCGCGCAGCCGCTGATGGACATGCTCGGCGTGCCGGCGACCGCGCGGGCGAGCTTTGGGGTCTATAATTCGCTCGCCGATGTCGAAGCATTGGCGGCTGGGGTCGAGAGAGTGGCGAGGATCTTCGGATGAACGAAGAGCGCAAGATCGAGATTGAGGAAGTCGATAGCGTCGATGCTCCGCCCAAGGCGCGGGTGGCCGAGACCTTCGAGCGCAAACGCGATTATCTCGCGGGCTTCCTCGCGCAAAAGCCCGAGCCGCTGGCGGGCGGCGAGCCGGGGGGCGAGCTCTACGAAGCGATCATCGCGTCGCTCAAGGAAATCTATGACCCGGAAATCCCGGTCAACATCTACGACCTCGGGCTGATCTACGGCGTCGAGGTGACCGAGGACGGCCACGCCGCGATCACGATGACGCTGACCACGCCGCACTGCCCGGTCGCCGAATCGATGCCGGCAGAGGTCGAGTTGCGCGTCGCCAGCGTGCCCGGCGTCGCGTTCGCCGACGTCAACCTGGTATGGGATCCGCCCTGGGATCCGCAGAAGATGTCCGACGAAGCCAAGCTCGAATTGGGGATGTTGTGATGCGCGCTTTGCCTCCCTTCACCGTTCGTCCTGAGCTTGTCGAAGGACGTTTTTCGAGCGAGTCGCGTGCCACACGTGCTTCGACAGGCTCAGCACGAACGGAGTTTTTGTCGTGACCGTTTCGACCTTGCGCCCGCGCCCCGCCGCGCTGATCCTGACCCCAAATGCGGAGGCACGCATCGCCGACCTGATGGCGAAAGCGCCCGCGGGCGTGATCGGCGTCAAGCTGTCGACCCCACGCCGCGGCTGTTCCGGCCTCGCTTATTCGGTCGACTATGTCACCGACGCCAAGCCGTTCGACGAGAAGATTGAGACGCCGGGCGGCACGCTCTACGTCGACGGCGGGTCGATCCTGTATCTGGTCGGATCGACGATGGACTGGGTCGAGGACGATTTCGCCGCGGGCTTCGTGTTCCAGAACCCCAACGCCAAGGGCGAATGCGGATGCGGAGAGAGCTTTACGGTTTAGCGGCAATCTCCAGCGCTTCATTGATCGAAGCTTGATTGGGATCTAGCTGGCGCCAAAGTTCGGTTCGTGTTTCGCCTTTGAATGTCGAAAGCATTAGTTCGCGCTCGCGATTGTCCCACCAGATAGCGAATTTGCGGCGGCCCGGTCCCACAAAGCGCACGGTCCAGTTGCCGAATATTTCTCCATGATATTCCGCGTGCTGAATTTCATAATCGCGCGACTGCAAGGTCGAGCAAGCGAAGATGAAGTGCTGGATCACGCGACCTTCCGCAACAACAACGCCGTCCGCAAGCACTCGCACACCACCTCGTCGCGCTGGTTGATCATGCGGTGCTTCCACGTCACGAGGCCCGCGTTCGGCCGCGACTTGCTCTCGCGCAGCTCGGTCACTTTGCTCGTCGCGTGGAGCGTGTCGCCGATGAATACCGGCTTGGGCATCACCAGTTTGTCGTAGCCCAGGTTCGCGACGAGCGTGCCCATCGTCGTCTCGGCGACGGTGATCCCGACCATCAGGCTGAACGTGAAGGTGCCGTTGACGAGGATGCGGCCGAATTCGCTCGCCTTCGCCGCCTCGGCGTCGAGGTGGAGCGGTTGCGGGTTGTGCGTCATGGTCGACCACAGCAGATTGTCGGTCTCGGTCACCGTGCGGCGCAGCGGGTGCTCGATCGTCTCGCCGATTGTCCATTCGTCGAAATATTTGCCGGGCATTGTCATTCTCGCTTCCCCGGCGAAGGCCGGGGTCCAGTTGCGATGACGTTAATGGGTCGACTCGTCCTCGCCAACTGAGGACACTGATACTGAACCCCGGCTTCGCCGGTGTGAGAGGAGCCTAGAGATACAGCTTGAACCCTGCATGGCTCTTTTGCCAACCGAGCCGTTCATAGAAGCGGTGCGCCGCGACGCGGTCGTTGTTCGAGGTGAGTTGCGCCATGAAGCAGCCGCGGGCGCGGCATTGCTCGACCGCCCAGTCGATCATGTCTGCGCCCAGGCCCCGGCCGCGCTGGTCGGCGGCGATCCGCACCGCCTCGATCTGCCCGCGCCACGCGCCGCGATTGAGCAGGTCGGGGAGGAGGGAGAGTTGCATCGTGCCGACGATCGCGCCGTCGATCTCGGCGACGATCAGGCGGTGGTTGGGGTCGCGCTCGATTGCGTCGAACGCGGCGGTGTAGGCGGGGTCGAGCGGTTCGCTGGGGTCCTCCGCGCGGCCGCCGATCTGGTCCTCTGCGAGAAGGCGGATGATGGCGGGGAGATCGGCCTCAGTGGCGTCGCGGAAGATGAGGTCACGCATATTCCCCTCCCTGGAAGGGAGGGGCTAGGGGTGGGTGGAAGTATCGCCGCACGGATGAGTTGGTCGGGCCGCTAACGTCTCGCCAGGCCTCAACCCACCCCCGACCCCTCCCTTTCAGGGAGGGGCGGAGCACGGTCGTCCTCAC
>JAFEEZ010000102.1 GCA_018240825.1 Pseudomonadota bacterium
CTAAATCGATTCGATGAACTTGCGAACGTGCGGACCGATATCTGGCCTGGTGAGCGCAACCGCGATGTTCGCTTCGATGTACCCGGCCTTGTCGCCGCAATCGTAGCGTTGACCGTCGAAAGTAAAGCCGTGGAACGGTTGCTTGCCGATCAGCTGCGCCATCGCATCGGTCAGCTGGATTTCGCCGCCGGCGCCGCGAACCGGATTGTCGAGGATACGCATGACGTCGGGCTGGAGAATATAGCGACCCGGCGTCATCAGGTTCGACTTGGCGGTCCCGACCGGCGGTTTCTCGATGACCTCGAGGACTTCGGTGAGCCGGCCGTCGATCCTGCCCGGCGTGATGATGCCGTATTTGTCGGTCTGGTCGGCCGGCACTTCGAGCGCGCCGATTAGATTGCCGCCGACCTTGTAATAGGCGTCGGCCATCTGCTTGAGAAATCCCGGTTTTCCGACCATCAGTTCGTCGGGTAGCAGCACCGCGAACGGCTCGTCGCCGACGATCTCGCGAGCGCACCATACGGCATGGCCGAGCCCAAGCGGCTCCTGCTGACGGATATAGACTGGCGAGCCAGGCTTCTGACGAATGCCGTCGATCAGCGCCATCGACTTGCCCCGCGCGCGCATCGTCGCTTCGAGTTCGTAGGAAACGTCGAAATGGTCCTCGAGCGCCGACTTGCCGCGGCCCGTCACGAAGATGATCTGCTCGACTCCGGCCTCAAGCGCCTCCTCGACCGCATATTGTATCAACGGCTTGTCGACGACCGTCAGCATTTCCTTGGGCATCGCCTTGGTTGCCGGAAGAAAACGCGTGCCGAGCCCGGCGACGGGGAAAACGGCCTTGCGGAGGGGTTTGATGATCATTCCAGCTCTCGAATTCGGATCGACGGGTTGCTTAGCCGCGCTTTAATGAAGAATGGATTAGGCGGACAATATGGCAGAAGCACGCAAAGTTCTCGTCGTATTCGGAACGCGCCCGGAAGCGATCAAGCTGTTCCCGGTGATCAACGCGCTCGCTGCGACACCGGGCATCACGGTGCGGACTTGCGTGACCGGGCAGCATCGCGGGCTGCTCGATCAGGTGATGACGATCGCCGGGCTCACGCCGGACGTCGATCTCGATCTGATGGAGCCGGGGCAGACGCTCGACCAGCTGACCGCGAAGCTGCTGACTGGGCTGGGTGAAGTGATGGACGCCGAGCGCCCTGACCGCGTTCTGGTCCAGGGCGACACCGCGACTGCGATGGTCGGCGCGCTGGCCGCCTATTACCGCAAGGTGTCGGTCGGGCATGTCGAGGCAGGGCTGCGCTCAGGCGATATCTACCAGCCGTGGCCCGAAGAGGTGAATCGCCGCATCGTCGCGCCGATTGCGGATCAGCATTTCGCTCCGACCGAAACCGCGGCGGACGCTTTGCGGGCGGAGAATATCGATCCGGCGACGATCCATGTCACCGGCAACACCGTCATCGACGCGCTGCATTGGACGAGTGAACGCATCGCCACCGATCCGTCGCTCGCCGCCGGGCTGGACCCGATCGCCAATCGCTTCGCCGGCAAGCGTCTCGTCCTGGTCACCACGCATCGCCGCGAGAATTTCGGCGGCGGGATGGAGAATATCGCGCGCGCCATCGCGCGCATTGCCGCGCGCGACGACGTCGCGGTGCTGTTCCCGATGCATCCCAACCCCAATGTCGGCAGCGTCATGGACGCGATCCTGGGCGACCAGCCCAACGTCGCGCGGATCGAACCGCTCGATTACCCGCACTTCGTCCGAGCGCTCGGCCTGTGTCACCTCGTGCTCACCGATTCGGGGGGCGTGCAGGAAGAGGCGCCCGCGCTCGGCAAGCCGGTGCTGGTGATGCGCGGCACGACCGAGCGGCCGGAAGGCGTCGCGGCGGGCACGGCGAGGCTGATCGGCACTGATGAGGACAGGATTGTGCGCGACGTCGATTCGCTGCTCGACAATCCGGCCGACTATGCGGCAATGGCGCACGCCCACAACCCGTTCGGTGACGGTCACGCCGCCGCACGGATCGCCGCCATCATCAAGGATAGTCCGTGAAGTTTCTCGTCACCGGCACCGCCGGCTTCATCGGTTTCCACGTCGCCAGCCGTCTGCTCCAAGGCGGACATGAGGTGCTGGGGATCGACAATTTCTCCGAATATTACGATGTCGCGCTCAAGGAACGGCGCAACGACATCCTGTCGAACCACACCGATTTCCGCGTCGCGCGCGTGTCGATCGACGACATGGCGTCGTTCGGGGCCGAGTGGGAAAAATTCCGGCCCGACGTCGTGATCCATCTCGCCGCGCAAGCCGGGGTGCGCTATTCGATCGACCATCCGGAAACCTACGTTCAGGCGAACCTGATCGGCACGTTCAACGTGCTTGAACTCGCGCGCCGGACGCAGCCCAAGCATCTGCTCGCCGCGTCGACCAGCTCGGTGTACGGCGCCAACACCGACATGCCGTTCGACGAAGGGCAGAAGGTCGCGACCCCCCTCACCTTTTACGCCGCGACCAAGGGCGCGACCGAGTTGATGGGGCATAGCTATGCCCACCTGTTCGGGGTCCCGACCACCTTCTTCCGCTTCTTCACCGTCTATGGACCATGGGGCCGCCCCGACATGGCGCTGTTCAAGTTCGCCAAGGCGATCGACGAAGGCACGCCGCTCGACGTCTACAACCGCGGCGACATGGTGCGCGACTTCACGTACGTCGAGGATCTTGCGGAGGCGGTAGTCCGGCTAGCCGACGCGGTGCCCGGCAACACGCCGGTCGAAGGCGACAGCCTGTCGCCGGTTGCACCCTGGCGCGTCGTCAATATCGGCCAGGGCGAGCCGGTGAAACTGATGGACTATATCGCGGAGATCGAACGCGCGATGGGCAAGCCCGCGATCCTCAACCTGCTCCCCATGCAACAGGGCGACGTTCCGGCGACTGAGGCGTCGGCCGACCTGCTTCGCCGCCTGACCGGTTACGCGCCTTCGACACCGGTATCGATCGGCGTGCCCGCGTTCGTGCACTGGTATCAGGATCAATACATAGCCTGACGGGACGTCGTTTCCAAAGTCTTCACCGTTCCCGTGCCATGCGCTTGTCATGGCACCCAACGCTGAACTCAACGTCGTCGTCCTAGGTCTCGGCTATATCGGTCTGCCGACGGCGGCCGTGATCGCGCGCACTGGCGCCAAAGTACTTGGTGTCGACGTACATCAGTCGGTGGTCGATACGATCAATTCGGGCCGGGTGCATATCGAGGAAGTCGATCTCGATGGCTTGGTCCAAGGCGTCGTCGCACGCGGCGACTTGCGCGCCTCGCTCCAGATCGAGCCCGCTGACGTGTTCGTCATCGCGGTCCCGACGCCCTTCGCCGACGATCATGCACCCAATATCGGCTACGTGCTGAAAGCGGCGACCACAATCGCCATCGTGCTCAAGCCCGGCGACACCGTCATCCTCGAATCGACCTCACCGGTCGGCACCACCGAAAAGGTTCGCGATCTGCTCGCGCAGTTGCGGCCCGACCTCAGGATTCCCGGCAACACCGGCGAACAGGCCGATGTCGCGATCGCCTATTGTCCGGAGCGCGTGCTGCCCGGCCGCATCCTGGTCGAATTGATCGACAACGATCGCGTCGTCGGCGGCATCACCCCGCGTTGTGCGCGCAAGGCGCTGCAATTCTATCGTCGCTTCGTCCGCGGGGCTTGCGTCACCACTACCGCCCGCGCGGCGGAGATGACCAAGCTGACCGAAAACGCCTTCCGCGACGTCAACATCGCCTTCGCCAACGAACTCAGCCTGATCGCCGATACGATGGGGGTCGACGTGTGGGAGGTGATCCGCCTCGCCAACCGCCACCCGCGCGTCAATATCCTGCAGCCCGGTCCCGGCGTCGGCGGACACTGCATCGCGGTCGATCCCTGGTTCCTGGTCCACGCCGACCCAGCAAATTCGCCGCTGACCCGCACCGCGCGAGAGGTCAACGACGGCAAGACCGATCATGTAATCGCCCAAGCTTCAGCGATGATC
>JAFEEZ010000103.1 GCA_018240825.1 Pseudomonadota bacterium
CCAGTTTCGGGCTGCACCATCTTGTCGATCGCCTTGAACCGGGTCGCGCCGCCCGCCTGCGGCTCGTTGAGGTAGATCATCACCGTCCAGGTGCGGTTGCCGGCGATCGAGCAATATTTGTGGAAGTCGAGGCCCTGCGGCTCGAAATAGTCGGTATGGCCCTTGAACTCCTGGCCTACGGCATAGCGCTGGCCCTGGATCGGCTCGCCGTGCGCGGGGTCGAGCCCGACGAAGTCGACGATGCGCCGCTCGACCTCCGCGACCGCAGGATCAGCGGCGTCGAGATCGCACGTCTCGCTGGTGCGGAATGCGGCGTCACCGTTGAAATCGGACACTGTCGATGGGCGGCGGGTCGCGTCGATCAGTGCGACCAGCCGCGCGCACAGCGTCGGGTCGATGAACGAGCGTTTCTGGAACAGCGTCAGTTTGGGGCTGGGCGTGCGCTGGACGCCCGGATGCGACAGGATGTGCGCGACGACGGGTTCAGACGGATGGCCGGAACCGAAACCGGTTGCTAAGGCGGAGGCCGTGGGGGCGATCATCGTTATTATCCTGCCAAATAAATTTGGTAGTCGCCAGATTCGGCTGGATCGCTAAACCGTGCACATGCGACGCCCCCGCTGTCCATATTTTCGCCGCGTCGCACGCCCGGGCGGGTTGCGTCATGCGGCTTAGCCCAACCCCGCGCCTGCGTGCGCTTCTTCGCCGCATATCGGCGCTGGACCTTTATTCGCTCGGCGAATTGCTGTTGCTTGCCGTTCTGGCGATCCAGGGCGCGCGGCTGTTCTGGGCGATCGTCACGCCGGTTGGCCCGTTGGGCGACTGGCGAGCGGCGCAGCCCGGCGCGGGCGGATCGCCGGCCGCGATCCTGCGCGGGTTCGATCCGTTCTTTCGCGTCAGCGGCGCGCAGAGTGGGACGGCGGCCGTTACATCGTTGCAACTCACATTGTTCGGCACGCGCATCGACGATGCGACCGGGTTGAGTTCCGCGATCATCGCCGGGCCCGACGGCGTGCAGAACAGCGTTGGGCTGGGTGAGGAGATCGTCCCCGGCGTCCGGCTGAAAGCGGTTGCGTTCGATCACGTCACGATCGACCGCGGCGGCAAGGCGGAGGAATTGTATATCGACCAATCAAGTGGGCCGGCCACCGCGACCGGCGTGCAAGTCGCGCCGATTCCCGGTGCTGCGCCCACCGCGTCGGCGCCGGCTGGGTCGGCGGCCGCCGGAATGCTCCCCGGGGTGAACGCCTCGCAACTCAAGGCCGACATCGGTTTCACTCCGCGCATCGATAGCGGTCGCGTCACGGGCATGGTGGTCCGGTCGCAAGGGAGCGGCGCGGCCTTCCGGGCGATGGGCCTGAAGGATGGCGATGTCGTCACCGCCGCGGGCGGGCGCGCGATCGCTGGAGCGGCCGATCTCGATCGTCTCTTTTCGGGACTCACGCCAGGGTCTAGTCTTTCGATCACTGTGGAGCGCGGCGGTCAGACGCTGTCGCTCACCACGACGATAAGAGGTCAATGAAGAAGCTTACTCTCGCCGCCGCGCTGATCGCGCTGACGTTCGCCGAGCCGCTGGTCGCGCAGACTACCGTCAACGTGCGCGACGCGGATATCCGCGCTTACATAGCCGACGCCGCGCGGGTGACGGGCCGCGTGTTCGTCATCGACAGCCGCGTGCAGGGCAAGGTGACGGTGGTCAGCGAACGGCCGTTGTCGCGGTCGGAATATTTCGAGCTGTTCCTGTCGACGCTGCGCGCCAACGGCTTTGTCGCGGTGCCGACGAGCAATGGCGCCTTCCGCATCCAGCCGATCGAGGGCGCCGCCGCGCAACCGGGCCGCGTCGGATCGGCCGGCGCGAACCGCAATCAGTTCGTCACGGAGATTATGCGCCTCCGCTCGATCGACGCCAGCCAGGCGATCGACAGCGTGCGCAGCCTGGTCAGCCCGCAGGGATCGATCACCGCCAACCGCGGCAGCAATGCGGTGGTCATCGTCGATTTCGCCGACAATGTCCGCCGCGTGCGCGAAGTGCTGCGCCGACTCGACACCGATGCCGCCGCGACGCGGATCGTCGCGCTGCAAAACGCCAACGCCAAGGAGATCGCCACCGCCCTCAACGCGTTGACCGGCGGCGCGGCCGGCGGCCCGGGAACGGGCGCGTCGAGCGCGAGCGTGGTCCCGATCGAAAGCTCCAACGCGGTCGCGATCCGCGGCGACGCCAACACCGTCGCGCGGCTGGCCGCGATGGCGCAGGACCTCGACCGCAAGGCCAGGAGCGGGCAGGAAATCCGCGTCGTCTTCCTGGAGAATGCCGATGCGGCGCAATTGCTGCCGGTATTGCAGCAACTGGTCGGTCAGCCGGTGACTCAGCCGCCAGAGACGCAAGGATTGAGCCCGGCGAACAACAGTATCGGCGGAAATGGCGCGACAAACGGGTCGACGACGACCACCACGACCGCGCCGGCCGCGGCCCCCGTCACCACGACCACGACGACGGGCAACACGACGCCAGCCATCACTGGCATCGGAGGTCGCAGCGCCTCCGTCATCACGCGGTTCGCAGGCGCCAACGCGATCGTCATCGCCGCGCCCGCCGAGGTGCAGCGTCAACTCGCCGACGTCATCGCCAAGCTCGACACGCGGCGCGAGCAGGTGCTGGTCGAGGCGATCGTGGCGGAAGTGTCCGACACCACGGCGGCGAAGCTGGGCGCTCAGTTCCTGCTGGGCAACATAACCGGCGGCGCGTTCGCGGCATCGACCTTTTCGAACTCGGCGCCCAACATTCTGCAGATCGCCGGCGCGATCGGGGCGCGCAAGCTCGCCACGACGACTACCACGGTGAACGGTACCACGACGGTTACGACCACCAACAACAGCGTCAGCGACAGTCTCGCTCAATCGGCGATCAGTTCCATCCTGGGATCGCAGGGCGGCTTTGCCGGATGGGGTGGGCGAATCGGCGACACGATCTTCGGCAGCATCATCAATGCGGTGAAGAGCGACACGACCTCCAACCTGCTCCAGTCGCCGTCGATCACCGTCATCGACAATACCGAGGCGCGAATCCTGGTCGGTCAGGAAGTGCCGGTGACGACCGGCCAGGCGCTGTCGAACAATTTCGACAATACCTTCCGCACCACGCAGCGCGAGAATGTCGGCATCCAGTTGCAGGTCCGGCCGCAGGTCAATTCGGGCGGATCGGTGAAGCTCTACCTGCGCCAGCAGGTCAGTTCGATCGCCGGCCCGGTCAGCAGCGACAATTCCGACCTCGTGTTCAACAAGCGCGAGATCGAGACCGTGCAGACGGTCGATGACGGCCAGATTGCGGTGATCGGCGGGTTGCTGAGCGATGAGGAACGGCGGACGATCGAGAAGATCCCGCTGCTCGGCGACATTCCGGTGCTGGGCAATTTGTTCAAGTCGAAGGGCAAGTCACGGACCAAGACCAATCTGATGGTGTTCATTCGAGCGACCATCCTGCGCACGCCCGAGGACATGCGGCGCGTCACCGAACAGCGGTACGGCTATCTGCGCCTGCAACAGGCCGGGCAGCGCCCCGACGAGGAGCCCTCGATCGACCAGCTGGTGCGCGACTATATGGCCGCGACCCCGCCGATCCCCTCCGCGCCGATGCCTGGCAGTATCGACGATCCGCGGATCGCGGTGCCGACGATGAGCACGCCGGCCGCACCGGTGAAGGGCTGGCGGAAGAAATGACCGTCATCCGCACTGGTGACATGATCGCGGCGGATGACGCTTCGGCCCCCGAGCCGATAGTGACGCCCGCGGCGCTGGTCACGGTGCCGTATCTATTCGCGCGCCGGTTCGGCGTCGTCCTCGACCGCGATGGCGACAATTTGTCGGTCAGCATGCGTGAGGGGGCGGACCCGAAGGTCTTGCTCGAATTGCGCCGTGCGCTCGGGCGGCCTTTCGCGGTGCAAAGCGTGGCGCCGGGTGCGTTCGATCGTTTGCTCGGTGACCGCTACGCGATGGACGGGCAGGCGACCGCGCTGGCGGCGGGAACGCTGGGGATCGGCGAGCTCGACATGCTGGCGACCGACCTGCCGACTGCCGACGACTTGCTCGACACCGCCGACGACGCGCCCGCGATCCGGCTGATCAACGGGATCATCGCCGACGCCGCGCGCAACGGCGTATCGGACATCCATATCGAGCCCTACGAATCCGGCCTCGTTGTTCGCATGCGGATCGACGGCGTGCTGCGCGAGACGCTGCGCATGCCGCCGCACGTCGCGCCCGTTGTTGTCAGCCGGATCAAGGTGATGGCGCGGCTCGACATCGCCGAGCGGCGCATTCCGCAGGACGGGCGGATCGGGCTGACTTTGGGCGGCAAGCTCCTGGATGTCCGCGTCTCGAC
>JAFEEZ010000104.1 GCA_018240825.1 Pseudomonadota bacterium
ATCACCGCCGCCTGCCGCCAGATCGGCACGTCGATGGCGGATCGTCCCGGCAGGGATCGCCGCGGTTGATCCTTTGCCGCTGATCCGGCTACGCACCGGGTATGCGTAAAACCACTGGCGTCATCGTAGGTCTCGTCATCGCGATCGCCTTGATCGACTTGAGCTGGGGGCTGGCGGGGCGCTGGTTCCCGTCGCCGGTCGATCCGCTGTCCGATACCGATATGCTCGCGAGCTACGTGATCCGCATGCCGCTCGCGGGCAAGCTGCTCGTCGCCGCCGGATGGTTGTTCGCCGGGCTCGCCGCCGCGTTCGCCGCACTGCGCATTTCGCAATGGCGGCCGGCGGGCTGGATCGTCGGCGTGCTGATTGTCTTGCTCGGCCTGTGGAACCTGACCCAGCTCGCACAGCCGTTATGGATGCAGGCGATGAGCTTCGTCGCGCCGCTCGCGGGTTGCTGGCTGGCGGAGCGGCACTTTCACCGGGCGCGGCCCGGCGATCCGTTAATCAACTAAGGGTCCAAACCCGCTGGCCGGTTCTTCGGGCTTTTCCATCGGCAGCGCCCAGCGAATCTGGTCGCGCAGCATCGCTTCCAGCTCGTCCGCCCCGACATTGTGTGCGGCGGCGCGTTTGCGGAGCAAGGTGACCAGCAGCGAAGCGCGATCGACTGGCGGCGGCGTGGCCCGCCCGCCGGACAAGGCGCGCGACAATTTGAGCGAAAGCATGGTCATGACACGCGCGTATCGGTTGGGTCCTTGTCGGTTCGACAAGGGCTGTGGTTAGCGGCGCGTCAACGATGCGGCCGCGTCCACAATGTCGGGTCGCGCGGCGCCGGCGGATAGAAGAGCTTGCGCCGTATCGCCTGCCCGAACGCGCGAACGATCCAGCCGAGCTTGGCAAGCCCCGAAGTACTGACCCGATGATCCCAGGCATGCTCGCCGCCCGACGCCACCGCGCGGCCGATATCGCCGTAGATTCCCGCCGCCGCGAGCACCGCCCAAGCGGCGCGAAATGGCAGCTTCGGCGTGCCCATTCGCGCGCTGGCCTCGTAGTCGGCGGCTAGACCGACCAGCCGCTTGGCGAGCACCGCGAGACGATGGCGGAACGGCGGTTTCATGTGCTGACCGGGCGGGAAATCCATTTCGACCAGCCATTCTTCGGGCAGATAACAGCGCCCGGCCCGGTCGTCCTCCTCGATGTCGCGGGCGATGTTGGATAGCTGGAACGCGATGCCCAAGTCGCACGCGCGGTCGAGCGTGTCCTGAGCGTGCGGATCGACCCCCATCACCACCGCCATCATGCACCCGACGACCCCCGCGACATGGTAGCAATAGCGGAAGAGGTCGCTCTCCGATCGCGGCCGCCACTCCTCGAAGTCGAGCCGGAACCCTTCGATCAGATCGCGCGCGAAGCGGTGTGGCAGGCCGGTTTCCGCCGCGACGATACGCAGCGCGTCGAACGCCGGGTCGCCGACCACTTCGCCCGCCAGCGCGGCTTGCGTCATCGCCCGCATCCGCCCCAGCCGCTCGGCCGGGTCGGGTACTGCGCTCAAAGCATGCCCACGATCCTGCCCGTCGGCGAGATCGTCGCAGCGCCGGCACCAGGCATAGAGCAACCACGCGCGTTCGCGCGTGCGGCGATCGAACAGCAGCGAGGCGACGTAGAAACTCTTCGATCCCTTAGCGATCGACTCCCGCGCCGTTGCGACGATCGCGGCGCGGGAAGGGAGGTCAGCTCCTCCTCTCACACCGTTCGCCCTGAGCTTGTCGAAGGGCGTGTTCTGGACCCGTGCTTCGACAAGCTCAGCACGAACGGGAGGAAAATGAGCAGTCTTCTCACAGGTCCTTCGCGCCGATCTGCCCCACCGTCACCGCCGGTTCGAACGCCGCCATCTTGTCGAGCAGCCGCTCCAGCGTATCCGCGACGATCAGCAGCCCGACATGCTGCGGCCGGACGAACCCGACCTCGGCCATCCTGCCCCAGAACTCGACCAGCCCGTCATAATAGCCATCGAGGTTGAGCAGCCCCACCGGCTTGGCGTGATAACCGATCTGCGCCCAGCTCAGCGCTTCCCACAATTCGTCCATCGTGCCGGTGCCGCCGGGCAAGGTGACGAAGCCGTCCGACAAATCGGTGAACGCCTGTTTGCGCTGGTGCATCGTGCCGACGACGTGGAGCTCGGTCAGCCCCTGGTGCGCGACCTCCGCGGCGACCAGCGCGTCGGGAATGACCCCGATCACCTCGCCCTCCCCGGCGAGCGCCGAGTCCGCCACCGCTCCCATCAGCCCGAGCCGCCCGCCGCCATAGACGACCCCGATCCCGCGCTCGGCCAGCGTGCGCCCGACATGGCGGGCATTGTCGATATAGCGCGGATCGCTCGGACTGGCCGATCCGCAATAGACGGCGAGGCGTTTCACGACTTTTGCCCCTCCCCTTTAGGGGAGGGGTTGGGGGTGGGGGATGCCTCGCAGAGGACACCGTTCGTGACTGCCCCACCCCAACCCCTCCCCTGAAGGGTAGGGGCTTTGCGCGCGTCGCTCATCATTTCTTCTCCAGCATCAGCCGCGCCGTCGCCTTCGCGCTCCCCACCACGCCGGGAATCCCCGCGCCGGGATGCGTCCCCGCGCCGACGAAATACAGGTTGGAGATATGCGGGTCGCAATTGTGGACGCGGAACCAGGCGCTTTGCATCAGGGTCGGCTCGAGGCTGAACGCGCTGCCCAAATGTGCGTTCAAATCGTGCGCGAAATCGCTGGGCGCATAGCTGAACTTGGTCACGATGCGCTCGTGGATGTCGGGGATCAGCCGCCGCCCCACCTCGTCGAGGATGCGCTTCTCCAGCACCGGCCTCACCTCGTCCCAATCGACCGGGAACTTGCCCATATGGGGGACGGGCGCGAGCGCGTAGAAGGTCGAATGCCCCTCCGGCGCGAGGCTCGGGTCGGTCACGGTCGGATGGTGGAGGTAGAGCGAGAAATCCTCCGCCAGCACGCCGTGATCGTAAATGTCGGCGAGCAATTCCTTGTAGCGCGGGCCGAACAGGATCATGTGGTGCGGGATGCCGGGCCACGTCCCCTTGACCCCGAAATGGACGAGGAAGAGGGATGGCGACCAGCTCTTCTTTTCGAGCCCGCGCACGGTGCGCTGCGCGCTCCGCGAACCGCTCAGCAGGTCGCGATACGAATGCATCACGTCGGCATTGGTCGCGACCGCCTCTGCCTCGCCGCGCCACCCGCTTTGCGTGACGACCCCGGTCGCGCGGTCGCCCAGCGTCTCGATGCGCGTCACCGGATCGCCGAGCCGCAACGTCCCGCCGAGCTTCTCGAACAGCGCGACCATCCCTGCGACGAGCCGGTTGGTGCCGCCCTTGGCGAACCACACCCCGCCGTTCTTCTCCAGCTTGTGGATCAGCGCATAGATCGCGCTCGTCGTAAACGGATTGCCGCCGACGAGGAGCGTGTGGAAGCTGAGCGCCTGGCGCAGTTTCTCGTTCTTCACGTAAGATGAGACGATCGAATAGACCGACCGCCACGCCTGATAGCGCATCAGCGCGGGCGCGGCCTTCACCATCTGGCCGAAATCGAGGAACGCGGTGGCGCCGAGCTTTTCGTAGCCCTCGTGATAGACGCCCGCGGAATAATCGAGGAAGCGCTGATATCCGCTCACATCGTCGGTGCTGAGCCGCGCGATCTCGGCTCGCAATTGCGCCTCGTCGTTGGAATAATCGAAATTGGTCCCGTCGCGCCAGTTGAGCCGGTAGAACGGCGTCACCGGCAGCAATTCGACGTCTTCGGAGATGTCGCGTCCGCTAAGCTTCCACAATTCGTTGAGCGACGCAGGATCGGTGATGACGGTCGGTCCGGCATCGAAGGTGAAGCCGTCCTTCTCCCAGAAATACGCTCGCCCGCCGGGCTTGTCGCGCGCCTCGACGATCGTTGTCGCGACCCCCGCCGATTGCAGCCGGATGCCGAGCGCCAGCCCGCCGAACCCCGCGCCGACGACGATCGCGGTTTTCATCGACTTTTCTCGAATGCCGTTTCAGCCTGTGCTCCGGCGCAGGCCGGAGCGTTGGCGGTCTCGCGTGTCGCTGGCGGCCAGGGCTCCGGCCTGTGCCGGAGCATGGAGAGGGCGGATTTCATCGCGCGCGCCGGATCGCGGTCAGCGCGCGGCCGACCGGGACCGGCGGCTTGCCCATCAGGATCCGCGCCTTGTCGCCCATCGTCGATCGCCCGGCATAGAAACGGGCTATAAGGCGGGGGTCGAGGCGATAAAAGCGCTCAAGGATGCGATAACGCTGTTCCGGCTCGGCGGCGCGGAACAGCATCGCGTCGAGTATCCGGTAGAAGCCGCGGCCGTCCCAGGCGCGCTTGGCCATGCCATAGGTGAGGTCGTGCAACGCGTCGCTCGACAGGTCGCTCGTCCCGGCGATCGCGACGGCGAGGCGGATCGCGTCGGGCAACGAATAGCCGGTGGTCGGGTGGAATAGCCCGGCGCGCAAGCCCGCTTTCGCGACGTTCGCGCCATTGCCGCGCCAGAACGCCTCGAAATCGCCGGCGATCGCGACGGGCAACGAGCCTGCTTCTTCCCGCGCCACGCTCTCTACCTGCCAGCCTTTGGCAGCAGCATAGGCATCGATCCGATCGGTCAGCACTGGGCGGTCGATCTCGGGCGTGTCGCTGTAATAGGTGTCCTCGATGAACATCCGCCGCTCCCCGAACGGCAGGCAATAAACGAAGCGATAGCCGTCTATTTGCTGAACGCAGGCGTCCATCACCACCGGCCGCTCGACCCCGTGCGGCGCGGCGAGCACCAGTTCACGCCCGGCGAATTTCTGCCAGCCGAGCTCGAACATCACCATGTCGGCCGCCCCGCGCGCGTCAATCACGCCATCCGCCTCAACGCGATCGCCATCGGCCAGCACCACCGCCCCCGCGCCAACCGCGATCGCCTTTGCCGCGATCAATTGGCCGGGCGCAAGCGCATCACCGACGACGCTGGCGAAGCGCCCGGATTCGATCGAATAGTAACCCTCGTCGAGCGTGCGGCGATGCCCCGGAAACGCGACATCGTAGCCGGGCCAGCGATAGGCGACCAGCGGCGCGGCGAGCCAGCGGTCGGCCTCGGCCACGTCGCTCGAAAAGAACGACCAGACGTGATCGCCGCCGATCCCGCCGGGCTCGATCAGCCGGATATCGGCGTCGGGGCGTTTCGTCCGCAGCGCGAGCGCGATCAGCCCGCCGGCGAGCCCGCCGCCGACGATCGCCACGTCGCACTGGATGATCGCGGGCATGCAGGTTGCGCTACCCGATTATCGGGCGGGCGCAACCCCGCGGGCGTCAGGCCGCCTGGCGCAGCGGCATCTCGGTCGCCATCGCCGCGGCGACCGACGGCCGCGTGCGGATCGCGGCGCGCCAGTCCCTCAACACCGGCCAGCCGTCGAGGCTCATCCCCGCAAACTCGGTCCAGTTGAGCACCGCGAGCAGGTACGCGTCGGCGACCGAGAAGTGATCGAGCAGGAACTGGCGCCCCGCCAGATGCGTCGACAGCACCCCGAAACGCTTTTCGGCCAGGTGACGCGCCCATTCGCGCGCGCCCTCGGTCGATTTCGTGGTCATCAGCGGCGCGAACACGCCCTTGTGGATTTCGGTCGAAATGAAATTGAGCCATTTGGTCAACTCGTAACGCTCGGCGGTGTACGGCGCCGGCGCCAGCACTCCCTCCGCGGCGAGGTCGGCGATATAGGTCAGCACCGCCGGCCCCTCGGTCAGCGTCACCGCGCCGGCTTCCATCGCGGGCACGTATCCCATCGGGCTGATCGTCGCGAAGTCGCGTCCGTCGGGCAGCGCCTTACCCGGCGTCACCTGGATGAAGTCGGCGTCGAGTTCGGCCTCGACGATCGCGATGCGCGTCGCCAGACTACAGGCGAAGGGAATGAAATAAAGCTTCATGGCGAATACTCCACGGCCAGATTGATTTTTATACCGTTCCGCATAAATTAGCTGCGAGTCAAGGATTGTTTGCACGTTGGTACAAAATTCACCACCTCGCCGAAGCCGCGGCCGCCCGCGCAAATTCGACCCCGCCGATGCCCTCAAGGCGGCGTCGGAGCGATTCCGCACGCACGGTTATGCGGCGACCTCGCTCGATGACCTGGTTGAGGCCACCGGGCTGGCGCGCCCCAGCCTCTATGCCGCGTTCGGCGACAAGCGCGCGCTCTACCTCGCGGCGCTCGACCGCACGATCGACCGCGTCGGCAAGAGCTTCGACACGCTGATCGCGAGCGGCCTGCCGCTTGCGGAAAGCCTCGCCGCGATGTTCCGCTTCGTGATCGACGGCTATCTGACCGGTGAGGCAGGGCCATCGGGGTGCATCATGATCTCGACGTCGGCGGCGAGCGCGGTCGACGATCCCGCGGTGCGCGAGCGGCTTGCCGCCTTCCTCGCGATCGAGGATCAACGGATCGAGGAGCTGCTCGCCGCGCGCGGCGACGCGCAGGCGCACGCGCACGCCCGCCTCGTGACTGCCGTGATCCACTCGCTCAGCGTCCGCGCCCGCGCCGGTGCGTCGCGCGATGAACTGGACGCGATCGCCGCGGCGTGCATAACCCTGATCGTGTGACCCGGGGGCCAATCACTGTCGATCGCCGCGCGACGATCGCGGCAATCCTGATCGTGCTTGTCTATTTCGCGATCGAGCTGAGCTGGGGCCGCCCGCCGATCTGCCCGTGCGGCTCGGTCAAATTGTGGACCGGCGCGGTCTGGTCGGCGGAAAACAGCCAGCAGATTTCGGACTGGTATTCGCTCAGCCACGTCATCCACGGCTTCCTGTTCTACGCCGCGGCCTGGGCGCTGCTGCCGGGCCGCGCGCGGCTCTGGGCGCTGCCGCTCGCGGTGCTGATCGAAGGCAGCTGGGAGCTGCTCGAAAATTCGCCGATCATCATCGACCGCTATCGCGCGACGACGGCGGCGATCGGCTATTCGGGCGATTCGATCCTCAACTCGATGGCCGATATCGGCATGATGGTGATCGGCTTCGCGCTCGCGCGGCGGCTGCCGGTATGGGCGACGGTCGGACTCGCCATCTTCTTCGAACTGCTCGCGCTCGCGGTGATCCGCGACAATCTGACGCTCAATATCCTGATGCTGACCTGGCCGGTCGACGCGATCCGCGTGTGGCAGGCTGGTTAGCGTGCCGGATCGGGACAGACGCTCGCAGCCCGCTGACTCGCCTGACGATCGGTGCTAATGCCGCATTAACGGGAGTTGAGTCGCCTGCGGGCGAGAGGAATGGCGGTGAACCGGAAACTATTGGGGGCGGCGTTTCTGGCCGCGATGGTCGCCAGCGCACCGGCCCACGCCGCGGTGTCGGTCGACGGCGCGTGCACCAGCGACCTGACGCTGACCCCGGGGTCGTCGTTGACCGGCTGTTCCGACCGCTCCACCAGCGACGTGCTCGATACGGTGAGGGATCCCGAACTCAACGCGGCGCTTGCCAAACTCGGCTATGACGGCCCCGCCATCTCGTATCGCGAGCTTCCCGGCACCGCGATACTCGGCTCGCTCAACGGCGCGCACACGCTCAATCTTCCCGGCGCGCTCAACGGCACCGTCTATCTCGGCGTCGAATATGGCGACGGCAAGGGCGCGGGCAAGTCGATGCGAATCTACAAGA
>JAFEEZ010000105.1 GCA_018240825.1 Pseudomonadota bacterium
CAGCTTCTGCATGTCGACCATCGGCTCGGCGGCGCTCTTTTGCAGCGCGCTTTCGGCGGTCAGTACGAACGGCTGACCCTTGTTGTCCTGCCCGCGATAGGTCGCGGACTGCACCTTCAGCCGCTCTTTCGAAACTTCGACCTTGTTCTTGTCGAGCACGAAACTGACGTCACCGCCGCTGGTCAACGGCAGGAACACCATCAGCGCCGCCACGACGCCTACCGCCGAGGGCAACACCACGCGCAGCACCGCGACGAGATGATCGTGCGCGCTTCCCGGCGCCGCCCAATGCTGGCGCTCGGACCGAATCCTTGCGGCGATGTCAGACATCAGACATGCGCGAAAATGTCGATGTCCGGCCAGCCGGCGAGGTCGAGACGGGCGCGCCATGGCAGGAATTCGAAGCACGCCCTAGCCAGGTCGGCGCGGCCTTCGCGCGCCAAACGCCGGTCGAGCTCTTCGCGCAGTCGGTGGAGGTAGCGCACGTCGGACGCGGCATAATCCTTTTGCGCGTCGCTCAAGTCGGGGCCGCCCCAGTCGGACGATTGCTGCTGTTTCGAGATATCGAACCCCAGCAATTCGCGGACCAATTCCTTGAGGCCGTGCCGATCGGTATAGGTTCGGACCAGCCGCGACGCAGTCTTGGTGCAATAGACCGGGCCGGCCGTGACTCCGAGATAGTGCTTGATCGCCGCAAGATCGAACCGCGCGAAGTGATAAAGCTTCTCGCGCGCCGGATCGGCCAGCAGCGCCTTCAGGTTGGGCGCATCGTAGCTGCTGCCCGCTGCAAAACGCACCAAGTGTTCGTCGGGTCCGCCGTCCGACAACTGCACCAGGCACAATCTGTCGCGCGGCGTGATCAGTCCCATCGTCTCGGTATCGACCGCGATCGCCGCGCCCTCCGCGAACAGGCCGGCGGGTATGTCTTCTTCGTGCAGGTGAACCGTCATGCCACGCGCCTAGCCTGTCGCGGCTGAACGCTCAATGGCCGGGGCTGTCGCCCCGACGCCGTTCGCGCGCGCGCCGGCTCCAGATGTTGAGCGCCTCGACCGCTGCGGAAAACGCCATCGCGGTATAGACATACCCTTTGGGCACATGGACGCCGAACCCGTCGGCGATCAGGACCAGCCCGATCATCAGCAGAAAGCCGAGCGCCAGCATCACGACCGTCGGATTCTTGGCGATGAAGTTCGCAAGCGGGTCGGCGGCGAGCATCATCACGCCGACCGCGACAACGACCGCCGCGATCATGATCGGCAACTCGTCTGTCATCCCCACCGCAGTCAGGATCGAATCGATGGAAAACACCAGGTCGAGCGCGAGAATCTGCGCGATAGCCGCGGTGAAGCCGAGCGTCTTTTGACTATTGGTCTTGTCGAGAGTCGAATCCGATTCATCGGGATCGACGCTGTGATGGATCTCCTTGGTCGCCTTGTAGAGCAGGAACAGGCCCCCGGCGATCAGGATCAGGTCGCGGATCGAAAACGCCGTTTCGAACGTCGGGTTGCCGTGCGCGTCGGGCCCTCCGGTGAGTCCGAGATCGACCACCGGTTTGACCAGACCGACGATGATGAAGATCGAAAGCAACAGTGCAATCCGCATCACCAGCGCCAGCGTGATGCCGATTCGCCGCGTGCGCGACCGTTCCGCCTCGGGGAGCTTGTTCGACAGGATCGAAATGAAGATCAGATTGTCGATGCCGAGCACCACTTCCATCACGATCAGCGTGACGAGGGCAGCCCAGGCGGCGGGGCTCGCGAGCAATTCAACGATCGACATGGGCGGAAGGCTGTGCCGTCTTGGCAACGCCTGCGCAAGTATCGGCATGACAAGAGGGGAAATCGCGACGATTTTGTTCGCGGGCGGCCATATTTTGGTCTAAGACTCGCAGGGAGGCGCTATGTTTGCGCCCGAAGGGCTGCGTCCGTCGTCCGGCGTGTTGGTCCTTGAAAAGGAATTTGGGCGGACCGGAAAGACGAACAGGGCATGAGTTTCGATAAAGGTGGTCGCGGAAACCGTGGTGGGCGCGGCCGCGACAAGCGCGACAATTTTGGCGGCGACGATTTTGGCGGCGGTTTCGGTGGCGGCGGCGATTTCGGTGGCGGTGGCGACCGCTTCGGCGGCGGCGGTTACGGCGGCGGCTATCGCGGTGGCGGCTTCGGCGGCGGCGGCGGCGGTGGCGGCGGCTTCCGCGGCGGCGGCGGTGGCGGCGGCTTCCGCGGCGGCGGCGGCGGCGGCATGCCGCCCCAGGTCGTCGGCGAGGGGACCGGCGTGGTCAAGTTCTTCAACGGACAAAAGGGCTTCGGCTTCATCGTCCGCGATGACGGCGGCGAAGACGTGTTCGTCCATATCAGCGCGGTCGAGCAGGCCGGACTGACCGGCTTGGCCGAGGGCCAGCCGCTCGGCTTCACCCTGGTCGATCGCGGCGGACGCATTTCGGCGACTGACCTCAAGATCGAGGGCGAGCCTCTCCCGGTCACCGACCGCGGCCCGCCGCGAGATCGCGACGCCGGCCCGCGCGGCGGCGCAGGCGGCGGGTCGGGCCGCGAACTGACCGGCGAGAAGGCGACCGGCACGGTCAAGTTCTTCAACGCCATGAAGGGTTTCGGCTTCATCCAGCGCGACGATGGCCAGCCAGACGCTTTCGTTCATATCAGCGCGGTGGAACGCGCCGGCATGACCAACTTGAACGAGGGCGACCGGCTCGAATTCGAACTCGAAGTCGACAATCGCCGCGGCAAATATGCGGCGGTGAACCTCACCGCGATCTGATTGCTTCCCGAACGGGGACGAATGGCCCGGCGCACGAGACGATCGCGCGCCGGGCTTTTTCTGGCTAGCCCGCCAGGATCAACGCCGCGCCGCTCAGGATTCCCAGTACGGTGACCGCACGCGCCGCCGTCACGCGTTCGTTGAGGAACACGATCGCGATGATCAGCGCGGTCGCCATTCCCGTTTCGCGCAACGCCGCCAGCGGCGCGGTCGGCCCGAGCGACAAGGCGTAAAGCGCCAGGCTATAGGTCACGATCGACAGGGCTCCCGCCGCCGTACACGGCCGCCATGCCGCGCGCATGTCGGCAAACACCCGGCCCTTGGTGGCGACCGCGAAGATCGCTACGCTTTCCATCCCGATCAGCACGAAATCCCACACGATATAGCTGAACGGCGATGGCGCCGCGCGGACGCCGTGCGCGTCGGCGATCGTGTAGAGCGCGGTCATGCTGCCGGTCGTCACCGCCCAGCCGAGCGCCGAGCGGCCGAGATGGCGGTGAAACACCAGCGCAAACAGCGCCGCGCCGATCAGAACGATGCCGCCAGCAACGACCGGATCGAGATGCTCGCCGAACAGGGCGACGCTCAACGTCGCCGTCAGCAACGGCGCGGTCCCCCGCATCGCCGGATAGGCGGCGGAGAAATCGGCGGCCTCGTAGGTGCGGATCATCGCGTAGAGATAGAGCAAGTGCACGACCGCGCTCGCCGCCAGCCAGCCCCACGCCCCGGCCGGCCACGGCACGATCGCGACCGCTGGCGACAGGATGACCGCGCTCGATCCGTCGGTCGCGGCGCGCGACGCCATCTTGCTCTTGCCGCCCTTGATGATCGCGTTGACGATCGCGTGGATCGAGCCCGACGCGATCATCAACAGCGAGGCGGACGCGACCGGGCTCATCGCCCGCCGTTCGCTCAACTTGCCGCCTGCGGCAAGCGGTGTGGTTCAGGTGATCATCCGCCTGAGCGTGTCGAGCCGGTCGGCCTCGGCCGCGGGCTTGTCGGTGCGGATGCGGTGAATGCGGGGAAAACGCATCGCGACGCCCGATTTGTGCCGCTTCGATTCGTGGATCGAATCGAACGCGACCTCCAGCACCAGCGTCTTTTCGACCTCGCGCACCGGGCCGAAGCGGTTGAGCGTGTGGTTGCGCACGAAGCTGTCGAGCATCTTCAGCTCGTCGTCGGTGATGCCCGAATAGGCCTTGCCGACCGGCAGCAACTCGCCCCCATCTTCAGGGTCGCCGGTCCAGCAGCCGAACGTATAGTCGCTGTAATAGGATGATCGCCGCCCGTTGCCGCGCTGTGCATACATCATCACGCAATCGGCGCTCAGCGGGTCGCGCTTCCATTTGTACCACAGGCCCGTGCGGCGGCCGGCGACATAGTCCGAGTCGCGGCGCTTGAGCATCACCCCCTCGATCGCGGCGTCGCGCGCGCCGGCGCGGATGTCCTCCAGCGCCTCAAAGTCCGCGGCGTCGATCAACGCGCTGACATCGAACCGATCGGGGTCGAGCCCGGCGGCAAACGCCTCGAGCCGCGCGCGCCGCTCGGTCCATGGCAGCGGGCGCAGGTCCTCGCGGCCGTCGAAGAGAATGTCGTAGAGCCGGACGAACGCCGGATAGTCGGCCAGCACCTTGCCCGACACCGCTTTTCGCCCGAGCCGCTGTTGCAAGGCGTTGAAGCTCGCCGCTTCCCCACCTTGGAACTCGCCCTTCACCATCAGCTCGCCGTCAAGCACGCCGGGCGTCGCGAACGCCGACGCCACGTCGGGAAAGCTGCCGGTGATGTCGTCGCCCGCGCGGCTGTAGAGCCGGGTCTCGCCGCCGACACGCACGAGTTGCACCCGGATGCCGTCCCATTTCCACTCGGCGGCATAATCCTTCAAATCGACGCGCAACTCGTCGAGCGGGTGCGCCAGCATGAACGGACGGAACACCGGCACGTCGGCGGCGGTGGGTTGCTCCCCGCGTCCTTCGATCCAGTCGAACAGTTCGGCATAGGGTGGCCGAATCGCGTGCCACACCTCCTCCACCGCATCGACCCCGACGCTAAACGCCTGGGCCAGCGCTGTCTTGGCGAGTCTTGCTGAAACCCCGATCCGTAATGCTCCCGTCGCCATCTTGAGCAGCGCGAACCGTTCCTCGGCGTCCATCCGGTCCAGCATCGCGGCGAGCGCGGCGGGCGCGTCCGACCGCGACAGGCTGTTGAGCGTATCGACCACTGCCGACACCGACAGCGGCTCGCCCGCGCCGTCGTCGGCGCCCGGCCACAGCAGCGCGATGGTCTCCGCCGTGTCGCCGACATAGTCCCGGCTCATACGGAACAGCACCGGATCGACCCGCGCTTCGATCAGCCCGCGGATCACCGCAGGCTTCACCGCGGGCAAATCGAGGTCCCCAGTCAGCGCCGCCATCACCCAGCCGCGATCGGGATCGGGCGTGGCGCGCAGATAATCGCCGATCAGCTTGAGCTTGGCGTTGCGCGACCGCGTGTAGATCAGCGAATCGAGAAGCTGCGCAAAGGCGTGCATGGCGGGTCAACTTGGCCGCTTCCGCGGAGTTCCGCCAGCGGATGGATGCGCCGACCCTAGACCTTCCGCCCCGCCTCGAACAGGAACCAGGCGCGGCGTTCGGCCTGGTCCGTCCAGTCGTCGATCATCGCGCTGGTCGCATTGTCCCTGGCGTCGTCGGCGATTTGCTTCGCCTCGCGCAACAGTTCG
Organism: Pseudomonadota bacterium; assembly: GCA_018240825.1. GTDB lineage: Bacteria > Pseudomonadota > Alphaproteobacteria > Sphingomonadales > Sphingomonadaceae > Sphingomonas. The sequence continues at coordinate 5,489 of JAFEEZ010000105.1, forward strand.
ACCAGCGCCAGATTGTCGTCGCGCAATTCCTTCAGCATCGCTTCGGGCGCGACGAAATCCTTGTCGTTGTCCTTGATCGTCTGGCGCCGTGCGATGTCGCCGATCGACCGCAGCGTGGTGTTGCCGGTCTTGCGCACGCGCTCGGCAATGTCGTCGGTCGACGCGAAAATCTGCGCCGCCTGTTCGTCGAGCATCAAGTGATAGTCGCGGAAATGCGGGCCGGACACGTGCCAGTGGAAGTTCTTGGTCTTGAGGTAGAGCGCGAAGGTGTCGGCCAGGATCGTGTTGAGCGTGTCCTTCACACTCCTGGCGGCGTTGCTGGCGAGGTCGGTCGGGGTCTTGAGGTCGGAGGTGGACATGGCGGCTCCCGCGGATCGAGTCGTTTTGTGACCGGCTCCATATAGGAACGCCGATGCTGCCGCGCCGCCTTCTTTGTCGCTTGGTGTGATCGCCCGGCTAGATCAGCCGCAATGCCGCGAGCGCCAGCCACGCGCCCGCGATCGCCAATACACCGCCAATCGTCCAGCCGATCGCCCGTCGTGGTCGCGCACTCCATAGCGTTTCGCCCGCGACCCCCGCCGCTGCCAGAATGACCGACCCGCCGATCACGCCGCCCACGCCTGCCAGCACCGGCCGCCCGCCAAGCGCGATCGCGAAGAGGACGAATTCGCTTCGCCCGCCAATTCCGTTCGACACCAGATGCGCGAGCGTGTCGATGAATGGCCGCCGGAACGCGACTGGCTTGATCTTGCCCGGCCACACCGCGCCCGTGGCCGCAGCAAGCAGGGCAAGTCCAAGCATCAGTTGCCTGGGATTGGGTGTAATGTGCCGACCGATGAAATAGCCGGCGGTCGCGGCAACGGCGTGGGTGACGATCAACGCGGTGAGCGCACCGCCGAGCACCGCGCCGGTCCTGCGACTCCGCTCGGCAACAATCGCAACCCAGCCCGTCGATTGACCGGTCGCGCGGATGAGCAGCGCCGCGACGAGCGCCGCCATCAAGGAATCCATTGGTCTAGTAGGCCAGTCGCACCGCGCCGGCGGCGAGATAGATGCTGGTGCAATCGGCGTCGCTGCGATCGCAACCTACAGCTTCGCTCAACATCGCGATCCAGCCCTGGACTGCGACTCCGCGCTCGCCCCGCGCCAGCGCCGCCTCGATCGCGCGCGCCACCGCGACGACCGGCATACGGCCCTGGGTTTGCGCCATGACGCGAATCGCGTCGACCGCGCCGGCCAGATCGGCTGGCCGGGCATGCCCCGCAATCATGTTGAGCTTTGCGCATGCCGCCGCGAGATCGTGTTCCTGAACCCCCATCGCCCGAACTCCTGTTGGGACGGGTGGAGGTTGCGTCTGCAATGGTAAACGAACGCCTAATCGTGTTGACCGTGCTTCGCTTGACAAACGGGCCTGCGTTGGGCATTGGCCCGCCCCTGACAAGCGGCGGCGCGTTTCCGCCGCTTTTGCATTTCAACTTACAGGAATTCGGGTCATGGCAAAGCCGGCCACCGTCAAGATCAAGCTCGTCAGCTCGGCCGATACCGGCTTCTTCTACGTGACCAAGAAGAATCCGCGCAACCAGACCGAAAAGCTGTCGTTCCGCAAGTACGACCCGATCGCGCGCAAGCACGTCGAGTTCAAGGAAGCGAAGATCAAGTAAGCGAAGGCGATTAGCCGACGCTAATCGCCGGTGCGCGCCAGCGCAGCGCGCAACCCGGCCGGCGGGCTGCAAGCCCGGCCGACGACGCGGCTTCGCCGCGGCGCATTTCAAACCACTAGATCAAGCTCGGCGCCGGCAAAGCCGTCGGCCGGATCGGGCGCCGCCCGTCCGCCGTCCGCGCTTGTTGTCGCGCTTCCGTGCGCCGTCGATTAGCGAACGCTGATCGACTACAACAAGCTGTTCACCTCGTCCACGAACCGCGCCACCGAAATCGGCTTGGACACGAACGCATCAGCCCCCGCTGCCCGTATCCGGTCCTCGTCCTCGCGCCCCGCATAAGCGGTCACCGCCATGATCGGCGTGCGTTTCAACGCCTCGTCGCCCTTGATCTGTTCGATCAGCTCGAGTCCGCTGACATGCGGCAACTGGATATCCATCACGATCAGATCGGGGAAGAAGGCGCGCGCCCTGTCCACCGCCTCGCGACCGTCGCGTACCGGTTCGGTTTCGAATTCGTGCGCGCGCAACAGGTCGCAAAACAGCTTGAGGTTCAGCTCGTTGTCCTCGACAACCAACACACGCTTTGCCACGGGGAGTTCGTTCTCCATCTCCCGACGATAGCAATGGCAGCGCCAGAAACCAGTTACGATCCCGCAATGTTAGGCCTGCGTGCGCTGGTCTGGACGCTGGCCGAGCCGAATCGAGCGCAGCGGTTACTCGACGTGACCGGCCTCGGCCCCGCCGACCTGAAGGCGTCGGCCGGGGACCCGGCGACGCTGGCGGCGTTGCTCGGCTTTCTCCAGGCGCATGAGCCGGACCTTATCGCCTGCGCGGCGGAGATCGGCGTTGAGCCCGCGGCGCTCGTCGCGGCGCATCGCGAGCTCGAGGCATGACTCGCCCGCTGCTCATTTGCGACTGCGACGAAGTGCTGCTTCACATGGTGCGGCATTTCGGCACGTGGATGCGCGAGCGGCACGACATGCACTTCGCCTATGAAACCGGCAGCTTCGTCGCGATTACCGCAGCCGATGGCGCCGCGATCGAGGCGGCCCGCGCATTCGAGATGCTCGACGAATTCTTTCCCGCCGAGATGGAGCGCCAGACGCCGGTCCCCGGTGCGGCCGAGGCGCTCGCCGCGATCGCCGAGCATGCCGACATCGTCATCCTGACCAATCTCGGCGATCATTGCCGCGGCCATCGCATCACCCAATTGGCGGCGCATGGCATCAACCACCGCGTCGAAACCAATCGCGGCGGCAAGGGCGACCCGGTCGCCCGGCTTGTCGCCGAGTATGGCAATCCGGTCACGGTTTTCGTCGATGATTTGGCGGTCCATCACGAATCTGTTGCCAAGCACGCGCCGAGCGTGCACCGGCTCCACCTCGTCGCCGAACCGGCCATGGCGCATAACGTGCCGCCGGCGCCGTTCGCGCACGCCAGGATCGACGATTGGGAAGAGGCCCGCGACTGGATCGTCCAGCGCTTCGCCGGCAATCTTACCGCCGACACAGAAGGAATGCCCGCATGACCGACCGTATCGACCGAAAGCTGGAGGAAATGGGGCTGAGCCTGCCCCAGGCCGCCGCCCCGGTCGCCTCTTATGTCCCCACCGTTGACGCCGGCGGGTTGCTCCACATTTCCGGCCAGCTGCCGTTTCGCGACGGCAAGGTCGTGACGGGCAAGCTGGGCGATAATGTCGACAAGGTTGCGGGACAGGAGGCCGCCGAACTGTGCGGGCTGATGCTCGTTGCGCAGGTCAAGGCGGCGCTGGGCGGCGACCTCAGCCGGGTCGAGCGGATCGTCAAACTCGGCGTGTTCGTCAATTCGACCCCCGACTTCACCGATCAGCCAGAGGTGGCCAACGGCGCGTCGAACCTGATGGAGGCATTGTTCGGCGATGCCGGCAAGCACGCCCGCAGCGCGGTCGGAGTGGCCGCGCTCCCGCGCGGCGCAGCGGTTGAGGTCGACGCCGTCGTCAAGCTGACTGCTTGAACGTCATGCCGG
>JAFEEZ010000106.1 GCA_018240825.1 Pseudomonadota bacterium
CGAAACACGCGGCGGTCATTGGCGTAGCGCGCGTCGCCCCTGACCGGCGCCGGGGGGAGAATGCGCGTCATGTCGAGACTATCGTCGGGAAGGTAGCCGCGCGGCTCCTGCGCCAGAACCAGCGCGGGCACGGCAATCGTGATCGCCAACGCCGCGGCCGCGATGAATATCGGTCTCGCCATATCCAGCCCTTTCCCTTGCTCGCCCCTACCTTGCGCGGATCGGCGCACGTTTCTAGTGCCTCGTGTCAAAGGAGAGGTCGATGCGCGCGTTTATTTTCCCCGGCCAGGGCAGCCAGGCGGTTGGCATGGGCAAGGCGCTGGCGGACGCGAGCCCGGTCGCGCGCGCGGTGTTCGAGGAGGTCGACGAGGCGCTGGGCCAACGCTTGTCGCGGTTGATGTTCGAGGGGCCGGCGGACGAATTGACGCTGACCGCGAACGCGCAGCCCGCGATCATGGCCAATGCCATCGCGACGTTGCGCGTGCTCGAGAGGGAAGGCGGCGTGCTGCTCGCCGACAAGGCCGATTATGTCGCGGGCCACTCGCTCGGCGAATATACCGCTTTGTGCGCCGCGGGGGCGCTCGACCTCGCGACGACCGCGTTGCTGTTGCGCCATCGCGGCGAAGCGATGCAGGCGGCAGTGCCGGTCGGGCAGGGCGCGATGGCGGCGTTGCTCGGCGCCGATCTCGCCACGGCGCAGAAAATCGCCGATGCCGCGGCACAGGGTGACGTCTGCACGGTCGCCAACGACAACGACCCGTCGCAAGTGGTGATTTCGGGCGCGAAGGCCGCGATCGACCGCGCGATCGAGATCGCCAAGGATCACGGCGCCAAGCGTGCGATCGCGCTGCCCGTCTCGGCACCGTTCCATTGCCCGATGATGCAGCCCGCCGCCGACGCGATGGACAAGGCGCTGGCCGAGGCGCGGATCGACACGCCGCTTGTCCCGGTCTTCGCCAACGTGACCGCGCAGCCGATCAGCGACGTCGACACGATCCGCAGGCTGCTGGTCGAGCAAGTCACCGGCATGGTGCGCTGGCGCGAATCGGTGCTCAACATGACCGACACCGGCGTCGAGCGATTCGTCGAATTCGGCGGGAAAGTGCTGGCCCCGATGGTCAAGCGCATCGCACCCGATGTCGAGGCGGTGAGCGTTATCTCGATGGACGACATCGAGGCGCTGGCGAAGTCGTTTTAGATTTCGCGCAGAGGCGCGGAGGACGCAGAGGTGTCGAACTTAGATCATTTGAGCGGCGATGTGATTGGAGGTCGCGTTGAAAGAAGGCGTCCGACGCTCCGTCAACAAATACGACGCCTCTAGGATCTCTGCGCCCTCTGCGCGAAATCAATATCGACAGGAGTAAAGAATGTTTGACCTGACAGGCATGACCGCGCTGGTGACTGGCGCTTCGGGAGGCATCGGTTCGGCGATTGCGCGGGCGCTGGCTGGGCAGGGAGCGCGGCTCGCGTTGTCGGGGTCGAATGCGGACAAGCTCGAGGCCTTTCGCGCCTCGCTCGGCGGCGATCATGTCGCGCTCGCGTGCAACCTGTCGGACGGTGCCGCAGTCGACGCGCTGGCGCCGCAGGCGGTCGAGGCGCTTGGCGGCAAGCTCGATATCCTGGTCAACAACGCCGGCGTCACGCGCGACAATCTCGCGATGCGGATGAAGGACGAGGAGTGGGACACGGTCATCCGCGTCAATCTGGAGGCGGCGTTCCGGCTGATCCGCGCCGCCGCCAAGCCGATGATGAAGGCGCGCTACGGCCGCATCATCTCGATCACCAGCGTGGTCGGCGCGACGGGCAATCCGGGGCAGGCCAACTATGCAGCATCGAAGGCGGGGCTGGTCGGCATGTCGAAAGCGCTGGCGCAGGAACTGGCGAGCCGCAACATCACCGTCAATTGCGTCGCGCCCGGCTTCATCCGCTCGGCGATGACCGACGTGCTGCCCGAGGCGCAGAAAACCGCGCTGCTGACGCGTATCCCCGCGGGCGACTTGGGCGCCGGGGAAGATATCGGCGCGGCGGTGGTGTATCTCGCGTCGAAGGAAGCCGGTTACGTCACCGGCCAGACGCTCCACGTCAACGGCGGGATGGCGATGCTGTGAAGATGCTGTTGATCGCGGCAGCGTTGCTCGCGCCCGGCACGGCTTGGGCGGCGAGCGGGGATATCGGCTGTATCGAAGCGAAGCTCGGTCCGGTGGCGATGCAGCGGATCGGCGACGGCGTGGTCGCGGCGGCGGATAATGGCGCAGACCCGGCGCGAACGCTCGACGCCGACCGCGAGGCGCTGATTGCCGCGCGCGACGCGTGCCGCATTGACAACAACTGGTCCCCTGACGCGGCGCAAGCGGCCGTATCGTATACGCAGGCGCGCGCGACTGGGCTTGGCGCAGAGTCAGCGCTCAAAGTTGACGGACTTGATGCCGCCAAGCTGGCCGGCAGCTATGCCGCGCTGCCGCTGGCGGATCGCAGGAGTCTGATCGGCAAAGCTTCACCCGACGCGCTGACCGCGGTGACGGCGGCCGGCCCGGGCCCGATGCAGCGCCGCCATGTCCTGCTCTATTTCGCCGCGCTGGCCGCGATGGAATTCTACCCGGCTGACTTCGTCGCCGCTTGATCTCGGGCCCCCTTGCGCGGGCACCAACCCCGTTCTACGTGCATTCAGGAAACCCCGGGGCTGCGACCCCGACAATAGAGGGAAGCGACGAATGAGCGATACTGCCGACCGGGTGAAGAAGATCGGGGTCGAGCATCTGGGCGTGGAAGCCGCATCGGTCACGCCCGAAGCGAGCTTCATCGACGATCTCGGTGCCGACAGCCTCGACATCGTCGAGCTGGTGATGGCGTTCGAGGAGGAATTCGGGGTGGAGATCCCGGACGACGCCGCGGAGAAGATCACGACCGTCAACGACGCGATCACCTATATCGACGCGAACCAGGGCTGAGCCCTCTGTTCCGTAGCGACCGCTGCGGAAGGATAGAGTAACGAGCGGCTCCCCGTCCCGGGCAACCCAGGGCGGGGGGCCGTTTCGCTTTTGACGACAATGATGTGGAGATTGGCATGCGCCGCGTAGTCGTAACCGGGCTGGGCCTGGTGACCCCCCTGGGCGCCGACGTCGAAACGACGTGGAAGAACATCATCGCCGCGAAATCGGGCGCGGGCACGATCACGCGCTTCGACGCGACCGACTTCCAGAGCAATTACGCCTGCGAAGTGAAGCCGGCCGATCACGAATACGGCTTCGACGCGAACAAGCGCGTCGATCACAAGATCCAGCGCCAGGTCGATCCGTTCATCGTGTTCGGCATCGACGCGGCGGGCCAGGCGCTCGAGGATGCCGGGCTGACCGAGATGAGCGAGGAGGAGCG
>JAFEEZ010000107.1 GCA_018240825.1 Pseudomonadota bacterium
CCACGGTCCGTCCGCCGACCACGCCGCTGACGCCTAGGCCGGTCTGAGAGTCGAAGCCGTCTGCCTCGGTGGCCTCGACACCCTCGGCACGTGCGGCCTCGACGACGGCGCGAGCGAGCGGATGCTCGGACCTGGCCTCGACGGCGGCGGCGGCGGACAGGATGTCGGCGCGGAAGAACCCCGTGGCGACCTCGACGTCGACGAGCGTGGGCTTGCCTTCGGTGAGCGTTCCCGTCTTGTCGATGACCAACGTGTCGACGCGCTCGAGCAGCTGCAGCGCCTCGGCGTCCTTCACCAGCACACCCGCATGCGCCCCGCGACCCGTGCCTACCATGATGGACATGGGCGTCGCCAGCCCGAGCGCGCACGGGCAGGCAATGATCAGCACGGCGATCGCGTTCAGCAGGGCGTGGCCGAAGCGCGGCTCCGGCCCCACGACGTTCCAGGCCGCGAACGTCGCCACGGCGACCAGAACGACGAGCGGCACGAACCAGCCTGACACGCGGTCCGCGACCGCCTGAATCGGCGCCCGGCTGCGCTGCGCCTGCGCGACCATCTTGACGATCCGCGCGAGGACGGTGTCGGACCCGACGGCCTTGGCCTCGATGACGAGCGAGCCGGTTCCGTTGACGGTGCCGCCCGTAACCTCGGCGCCGGCCTCCTTCAGGACCGGCGCGGGTTCGCCGGTCAGCATCGCCTCGTCGACCGCGGAGCGGCCGTCGACGACTATGCCGTCGACGGGCACTGCCTCGCCCGGACGGACACGCAGGCGGTCGCCTTGGGCGACCTCGTCGAGCGGCACCTCCAGCTCCGCGCCATCGGCGCCAATCCTGATTGCGGTCTTGGGAGCCAGGTCGAGCAGCGCCCGTATGGCGCGTCCCGTGGCGGCGCGCGCGCGCAGTTCGAGCACCTGGCCGAGCAAGACGAGCGTCACCACCACCGCCGCTGCCTCGTAATAGACGGGCATCATGCCGTGCATGCGGAAGGTATGCGGGAAAAGCCCCGGCGCGACCGTGGCGACGACGCTGTAGGCGAACGCCGCGCCGACCCCGATCGACACCAACGTGAACATGTTGAGGCGCCAGGTGGTGATCGACGTCCAGCCCCGCTGGAAGAAGGGCAGCCCCGCCCACAGCACGACCGGCGCGGCGAGGACCAACTGAACCCACGAGTTCCAGGCGGCCGGCACCAGCGCGACGCCGAGCATCTCGGCGACCATCGAGACCGCGAGCAGGGGGATGGTCAGCGCGCCGGCGACCCACACCCGGCGGGTGAAGTCGACCAGCTCGGGGTTGGGGGCGTCGTCGAGCGACGGCTCCTCCAGCTCAAGCGCCATGCCGCAGATCGGGCAGGTGCCAGGTCCGTCGCGGCGGATTTCGGGGTGCATCGGGCACGTCCAGACCGCGCCCGGCGCCGCCTGCGGCTCGGGCCGGGGGGCGTCGCCGAGGTAGCGGTCCGGATCGGCGACGAACTTCGTCCGGCAGCCGACCGAACAGAAGTGGTGGTCCACGCCGTCGTGACGCACATGGTGCGCCGTCGCCGACGGGTCGACGCTCATGCCGCAGACCGGATCCTTCGCTTCGGACGCCGCATCCCGCGCCGCGCCCTGCCCGCCGCAACATCCATGCGCAGCCGAGTCGTTGCCATGTCTGTGATCATGCATTCTCGATCCTCCGGAAGCTCATGTGGGATCTGACATCGTGTCAAGGTCAAGTGGCTTAGTGTCCTCCCGGCATGCAATGCGCTCACATCGCCGACATCGGCGGCAGCAGCGTCCCCAGCCATGCGACCAGCGCGAGCACCGCGACCGCGCATGCCGACTCCAGCGCAACGCTGACCCGCAGCGTGACGACGGCGCCGCGATGGTCCCCGGCGTCGATGCGCGCGGCGAGGGCCGGCGTCAGGCGGTAGCGGTTGACGCCAGCGAACCCGAGCATCGCCGCGAAGAGAAGCAGCTTGGCGATCAGGACCCGACCGTAGGGCGTGGCGGGCAGCGAGGCGACGTTCGCCGCGCCCACCAGCAGCCACGCGTTCACCAGTCCGGTGACCACGATGATGGCCACCACCGCCGTCCCGACCAGCGCGAAGCCGTCTAGCGCGCGGTGCGTCGCCCACAGATGCGCGGCGTCGGCGCGGGGCGCGGGCCGAGCGACGAGTATAAGAAGACATGTCAGGGCGCCCACCCAGACGCCAGCCGCCAGGAGGTGCGCGACGTCGGCCGCGAGGTGCAGCCAGCCGACAGCGCCGTCGTCCATTGCGCCGTGGCCCGCCCAGGCGAGTCCGCCCATGGCGAGTGCGCCGCCGACGGAGCCGACCGAGAGCGCGGCCGCGGACCGCCGCCGGACGAACGCGGATGCGGCGGCGACCAACGCGAGGCCGCCGATCCGGACAATCCAGACCTTGCCGAGCGACATGCCGGTCAGGACCATGGCAACGCTCTCCGCATCGACTTGGGCGAGGGGGACGCCAGCCATCGATGCGGAAAGGACCGCCAGGCCGAGGACCGAGAGCAATATCCCGGTCAGCCCGGCGGATGCGAGCAGCCGCGGCAGCGGAAGTGAGCCGCGCGCGTGCGGAGCGCAGAGCGCGAAGAAGGCCACCCCGAACGCCAGCGCCAGGTCCAGATAGAGCGCGAACCGAACGACGACGTCGAGCATGGCCACGGTCACTTCACCTTGAAGGCGTAGCTTCCTTGGACGCGGTGCGTGTCGGTCGAGACGACGTGCCAGTCGAGCCTGTATGCACCGCGCGGCAGCGGCTTGGCCAACGTCACGACGACGGTCTTGCCGTCGGGCGCGAGCGCGGTCGTCGCCGCCATCTTGTGCGGCGACGCCATCTTCATGCCCGGCATGTCCGTCATAACCAGCTCGACACCGGAGAAGTTGGTGACGAGAGTTTCGGAAAACGTCAGCTGTAGCTTGGTCGGCGAGGCGGCGACCGAATTAGGCGCCGGGTTAGCCGACACCAGCTTCGGATGGGCAAGGGCGGGTGCCGCCGCGAGAAGTGCGGCTGCCGCCGCGATCAGGCCGAATCGCATTCGTCGAACTCCATGAGCCGGCCCGTCGCCGGCACCCTGGATACGCGGCGAGGGGCAGCGGCCCTCAAATATGTTATGCGGATCTGGACGGCGGCGGGGGCTACCGCACCGCGGAATGGGTCCGAACGACGACATCGAACGATGCGAGGGCGGCCACTGCCGCGTGCGTATCGTCATCGAAGGAATTGGAGCGAGAACATGCAGACCGACATCGACACCGCGCTGAGCCGCCTGTCGGCGATCGACCACCCGGGCCTCGAAGGGATCGAGGACGCCGTGATGTCGGGATTGCGCGCCAGGCGCCAGACGCGGACGGGCGTCAGGATGGCGGGCCTCGCCGGGATCGGCGCGATCGCGCTGGGAACCGCGGCCGCGGGCCCCGGCGCGCAACCGGCGTCAGCGGCGCCGCTCGAACCGTTCGGCATGGCCGCCCCGCTCGCGCCGTCCACCCTGCTGGCGGCCGACCGATGAGGACGGTCAGGCTCGGCATCCTCGTCGCCGTGATCGCGTTCCTCGCGGCGGTCGCGGGCGTCTGGATAGGACGCACGTTCATCCCAACCCACCAGAGGCAGGGGTCCGAGCTGCACGACGTGCTTCACCACCAGCTCGACCTCGACGACCGGCAGAAGGCCCAGCTAGACGCCATCGAGCAGCGCTTCGCGGTGCGGCGCCGAGCGCTGGAGCTCGAACTCAGGTCGGACAACGCCCGCCTCGCCGAGGCGATCGAGACCGAGCACGGCATCGGACCGCGCGTGACGGCCGCCGTGGACGCTTCGCACGCCGCGATGGGCGAGCTGCAGAAGGAGACGCTGGCCCACATCTTCGCGATGCGCGCCATATTGCGCCCGGACCAGGCGACCGCGTTCGACAGGGCCGTGGTCAAGTCGCTGACCGCCGAAGCGCGGTGAGGCCCGACTACGGGTCGCTCCCGGACGGGGAGCTCGCCACGCTGGCGGTGGCGGGCGGCGACGCCGCGTTCTCGGAAATCCTGCGGCGCCATCGCGGTCACGTCTACCGGCTGATCGCCGGCAACGTCGCTGACGCCGACGAGGCGCTCGACCTGACACAGGAAACCTTCGTGTCCGCCCACGGTGCGCTGCGCCGCTACGACCCCGGGCGGCCGATGCGCGCGTGGCTGGCGGCGATCGCAATCAACAAGTGCCGCGACTGGGGCCGACGGCGCGCGGTTAGGCGCTTCCTGACCTTCGCGCGGCCGATCGACGAGGCCGCCGAGGCGGTGCCGGCCGCAGGTCCCGGCCACGACGTCGCCGCCGCCGACCGGCAGGAGCTGGAGCGGCTGCGGCGCGAGATCGCCGAGCTGCCGGCGTCGCTGCGCGAGCCGCTGGTGCTGCACGCCATCGAGGGCATGAGCCAGGCCGAGACCGCGGCGGTGCTTTTGATCACCGAGAAGGCGGTCGAGACGCGCCTGCGGCGCGCCCGCATCAAGCTCGCCGAGCGGCTCGGCCGCTGACGCGAACGCGCCGGCGGCCGACCGACATCGTTGCCGATCATATGGCGACAGGCCGCGTTTCGATGCCTTAGAGCCGGGAACGATACCGATAGACGCCTCTGCGGGACCTGCCTTTGCACATCTTCATCGACGAATCGGGCACGTTCACCGGGGTCGGCGGGGAGACACCCGCCGTTTCGACCATCGGCGCGCTCATCCTCACCTCGCACAGCCTGCCGAAGCTATTCCGCCGATACGGTCGGCTGCGCGTCACCCTCCCGAAGCGCAAGGGCGAGGTGAAGGGCAGCCTGCTCAACGAAGCGCAGGTCGCGGCAGTCGTCGAGCTGCTGCGCAGGAACGGCGCGATCTTCTGCGCCTCGATGATCGACCTGGCCGGGCATACCGCCGACGATATCGCAGGACACCGGGATCGCCGCCGCGAAAGCCTGACCGCCAATCTCACCGACGGACATACCCCGGAACTGCGCGCCGGCGTGGCCGCCCTTCAGGAGCGAATGACCGGGTTCTCGGACCAGCTCTATGTGCAAGGGGCGGTCATGATCGACCTGCTCTACCGGGTCATGCAGGACATGATCGTCTATCACTGCCAGCGATTCCCGAAGGAACTCGCCGAATTCCACTGGGTGGTCGATGCCAAGGACCCGGCCGTCGTCACCGACTGGGAGGATTGGTGGTCCAAGACGCTCGTCATCTGGCTGCAGGCGATGTCGCTCAGGCGACCCGGGGCGATGCTGCCCGGCGGGGACTATCGGCACTTCCAGCGGTTCATCCTGCCTGAACTGCCGGCGTATCTTCGCGAGGCCGCTCCGCCGGGCGACCGGACCTACGGCGCCGGCGTCGATCTCCAGCTGATGTATGGCGAGAGCTTCCGCTTCTCCTGCGATCCGGAACCCGGGCTCGAACTGGTCGACATCGTGACGAACGCCCTGCGCCGCGGCCTCATCGGCAACCTGGGCGAAGCGGGTTGGCTTCCGCTGCGCGGGCTCATGATCCACCGGAGCGACGTCTATGTGAGCCCGGTCGGCCTCATCCGCGATGAAGACCGCAAGCTGGCACGCCCGCTGCTGGCGACGATGAACAGGTTCATGACCGGCGGGCGCATCATGGCGACGCGCAACCTGCAATGGCCCAAAGACACGACGATACGCGAATGACCGCGGGTTGACCGCGTTGCCCAGGTAGAGATCGACCGCGCCGGGCATGATCGCCCGCGTGTGCCGGCATGCGCGCGCCCGTCCCGCACACATGACGAAGCCGCGCACTTGACCCTTACACGATGTCAAACGGCAGACCGCGAAATCATCGCCTGTTTCCTTGAGGGGTGGGCCGGACCGCCGCGTAGAGGATTGAAAGGAAGCCGTTCCATGCCAGGGGCCGAAATGAACAACACGATAGACCGACGCGCGCTTCTGCGAGGGGCGGGAATCGGGGCTGGCGGTCTCGCACTGGCCGGCTGGATGCCCGCCTGGGCGCAGTCGGTGTCGTCGGGGCTGACCACGCCGTTGGCGACCGTGTCGGGTGAAGACATCACGCTCAGGATCGCGCGCCAGACCATGATGATCGACGGGCGGCCGTCCAGGGCGATCGGCATCAACGGCACGGTGCCCGCGCCGTTGATCCGGCTGCGCGAGGGGCAGAACGTCCGACTCAAGGTGATCAACGACCTGGACGAGGACAGCTCGATCCACTGGCACGGCCTGCTCGTGCCGACGCAGTTCGACGGCGTGCCCGGTGTGTCGTTCCCCGGCATCAAGCCACGCTCGACATTCCTATACGAGTTCCCGATCCGGCAGAACGGCACCTACTGGTATCACAGCCATTCCGGCATGCAGGAGCAACTCGGCCACTATGGCCCGATCGTCATCGATCCCGCCGGCCCCGATCCCGTGAAGTTCGACCGCGAGCACGTGATCGTGCTGTCCGACCACAGCCAGTCAAGCCCCGAGGCAATCTTCCGCAACATGAAGACCATGCCGGGCTTCTACAACTACCAGCGCCAGACGCTGGCAGGTCTGCTCTCGGGTCGCGACCAGAAACTGAAGGACCGCGTCATGTGGGGCGGCATGCGCATGGACCCGGCCGACGTCTCGGACGCCACCGGCGCCGCCTACACCTATCTGGTCAACGGCCATGGCCCGTCCGACAACTGGACCGCGCTGTTCAAGCCCGGCGAGCGGGTCCGCCTGCGCGTCATCAACGCCTCGTCGATGACCACGTTCAACGTGCGCATTCCGGGGCTGCGGCTGACCATCGTCCAGGCCGATGGCCAGAACGTGATGCCGGTCGAGGTCGACGAGTTCCAGATCGGGGTCGCCGAGACGTATGACGTCATCGTCACCCCGACCGAGGACAAGCCGTTCACGCTGGTCGGTGAATCGGTCGACCGTTCGGGCATGGCGCGCGCGACGCTCGCCCCGCGCCCCGGCATGTCCGCCGTCGTTCCGCCGCTGCGTCCCCGCCCGATCGCCACGATGAAGGACATGGGCATGGACATGTCATCGATGGGCGGGATGGATCATTCCAACATGGCCGGCATGGACCATTCCAAAATGGGCGGCATGGACATGTCGAGCGACGCCATGCCGGGGATGACGATGCCGCCCTCGCGCGGGGTCGACCCGACGAGCGAGCAGAACCGCTCGGCCGCACTGGGCGGCGTCGAGCGGATGCCGCCGAGCATGGCGGGCATGGACCACTCGAAGATGACGGGAATGTCGGGCTCGGGCGACATGCCCGGGATGGACATGGGCGCGATGAAGATGCGCGACTTCTCCTACGCGCCCGAGGTGAAGAAGGGGCCGGGCGTGCAGACCATCTCGCCGACGCCGATGGACCGCACCGGCGAGCCCGGCCAGGGACTCGGGGACGTCGGCCACCGCGTGCTCGTCTACAAGGACCTGATGGCGCTTGACCGAAACCCGGACGTGCGCGCGCCCTCGCGAAGCCTTGACATCCACCTGACCGGCAACATGGAGCGCTTCATGTGGTCGTTCGACGGCGTGAAGATGTCGGACACGATGGAGGCGTTCGCCTTCACCGAGGGCGAACGGGTCCGGATCAACCTCATCAACGACACGATGATGGGACACCCGATCCACATCCACGGACACTTCTTCGAGCTGGTGACCGGCCACGGCGACCACGCGCCGAGGAAGCACACCGTGATCGTCCAGCCGGGCGGCAAGGTCACATGGGACTTCACCGCCGACGCGGTCGGCGACTGGGCGTTCCACTGCCATCTCCTCTATCACATGATGGCCGGGATGATGCGGACCGTCAGCGTGCGGCCGAAGGGAGCGACGGCATGATCCGGCTTGCCGCGCTCGTGGCCGGAACCGCCATCGTCGTCGCGGCCCCGGCGATCGCGCAGGACCATTCCATGCACGGCATGCCGGGCATGGCCATGCCGACGCCCGCCAAGAAGGCCGCGCCGACGGCCAAGCCGGCGGCGAAGAAGCCGAAGCCCACGCCGACGCGCCGGGCGACACCGCCGTCGCCGAAGCCCGCTGCCTCCGGGGCGATGCCCGGAATGGACATGGGATCGCCCAAACCCGGTGAGGCGTCACCCCAGGCGATGCCCGGCATGGACGTGTCGGGGTCGAAACCGGCCGGGGACATGGCGGGAATGCCGATGGCGGGCATGGCGCAGACCGGCACGGCGCTGCCCGCCGGCAACGCGCCGGCACCGCCGCCACCCGACGACCATTACGCCGACCGGTTCTTCCCGTCGGCGGAGATGGCGAGGTCGCGGCACGACATGATGCGCGAGAATGGCGGGCGCCAGTTCGGGACGGTCATGTTCAATCTGGCTGAATACCAATTCCGTTCGGGCCGCGACGGCTATCGCTGGGACGGCGAGGGCTGGTTCGGCGGCGACATCAACCGGCTTACGGTCAAGACCGAGGGCGAAGGCACCTTCCGCGAAGGTGTCGACGGCGCCGAGGTACAGGCGCTCTATAGCCGGGCGGTCGGACCATATTTCAACCTCCAGGCCGGCATCCGTCACGACTTCAAGCCGACGCCTACGCGCACCTACGCGACGATCGGCTTCGAGGGGCTTGCGCCATACTGGTTCGAGGTCGAGGGAGCGGCGTTCGTCTCGCCGCAGGGCGACGTGCTGGGGCGGCTCGAAGGCTATTACGACCAGCGCATCACGCAGCGCCTGATCCTCCAGCCGCGGGTCGAGATCAACCTGTCGGCGCAGGACATGCCGCGCCAGCGGATCGGCTCCGGCCTGACCGACGCCGAGCTAGGCCTGCGGCTGCGCTACGAGGTCACGCGCCGGTTCGCGCCCTATGTGGGCGTGTCC
>JAFEEZ010000108.1 GCA_018240825.1 Pseudomonadota bacterium
AGCCCTCGCCAGAGGGGCCCGGTCCGCAAGAACTAAACTAGGGAAATCGCGGAAGGTTTCAAGGGACTGCATCGCGTCCCTCCCCGGAAGGGAGGGAATCGGAGCTATTCCGGCTCGTATTCGCGCAAGCCGATTCCGATCGATGCGCGCGCCGCATCGGCTTCGTTCGAGACCACCGGATAGGCGCAATAATCGGCGGCGTAAAAAGCGCTGGGGCGGTGGTTGCCCGACCAGCCGATCCCGCCGAAGGGGGCACCGGAACTCGCGCCGTTGGTCGGCTTGTTCCAGTTGACGATTCCCGCCCGGGCATTGGCCCAGAAGCGGTTGTAGAGGTCCGGCGTCTGGCTGATCAGGCTCGCCGACAGACCGTAGCGCGTGTTGTTCGCCTCGATCATCGCGGCGTCGAAATTGTCCGCGCGGATGACTTGCAGGATCGGGCCGAACAGCTCGATGTCGGGGCGATCGTCGAGCGCGGTCACGTCGAGGATGCCGGGCGTCAGGAAGGGCAAATCGGGTTGCGGGCGTTGCAAGTGGCGGATCGGCTTAGCGCCGCGCAACACGAGCTCTAGGAAGCTTTCGCCGAGTTGATCGGCCGTCTCGTTGTCGATCACCGGTCCCATGAACGGTGCGGGATTGTCGTGCGGGGCGCCGACGATCAGGCGGTCGACGATCTTGCCAAGTTCGGCCATTAGCGGGTCGTAGAGACTGTCGTCGACGATCAGCCGCCGCGCGGCGGTGCAGCGTTGGCCGGCGCTGGTGAAGGCGGACTGCGCCACCAGGATCGCCGCCGCGTAGAGATCGGGCGTGTCCCACACGATGATCGGGTTGTTGCCGCCCATTTCGAGCGCGAGAATTTTCTCCGGACTTTCCGCGAACTGACGGTTGAGCGCGATGCCGGTGCGCGCGGAGCCGGTGAACAACAGGCCGTCGATATCGGCATGTGACGCCAGCGCCTTGCCCTCAGCCGGACCGCCGATCAGCACGCGCGCGCAGCCGTCGGGCACGCCGGCTTCGCGCAGGCAGTCGATCATGAACGCCCCCGACGCCGGTGTCTTCTCGGACGGTTTGAACACCACCGCATTGCCCGCAATCAGTGCCGGGACGATGTGCCCGTTGGGCAAATGCGCGGGGAAATTATAGGGTCCGAGCACCGCGAGCACGCCGTGCGGCTTGTGGCGCAGCGCCATGCGGCTGCCCATCGGCGATTCCATCCGCCGCTGGCCGGTGCGTTCGGAATAGGCCGAAACCGAGATATCGACCTTAGCGACGACCGATTCGACTTCGGTCTTGGCCTCCCACAGCGGCTTGCCGGTCTCGCGCGCGATCAGATCGGCGAACCGCTCGGCATGCTTGCGGACTGCGTTGGCGTAGCGGCGCAGCGTTTCGATGCGGAAAGTGACTGGTTTGGCGGCCCATTCCGCCCAGCTCGCCCGCGCGATCGTCACTTCGGCGTCGGCATCGCCGACCGCGCCGCGCCACAGTTCGGCTCCGGTCGCTGGTTCGTGGGAGATGATTTCGGCGGGCATCCGCTGAACTCCTAGCGGGGAGTCGTGGCGGCGGCTAGCGCCTCGCCCATATCTCGAATGGCGGCGATCTTGGCGTAGAGCGGCGCCCAGTCGTCGCGCCCGGCGATCGCGGCCCAGATCGCCTCGACCTCGTCGATCAGCATCGCGCATGGTTCGCCGGACCAATAGCCATGCGAGCGATCGGCGCGCGGCTGACAGGCGGCGAGCGCGGTGCGGGCATTGGTCCATTCGTCGCCATACGATTCGGGAAGCGCACCGCCGAACGCATCGAAGAAGAAGCGGTCGATCGGCGTTGCCGTGCCACGCAGCACCGGTTCGATCGTTTTGACGAGCTGGCGGTCGGTTTCTGAATCGCGTGGCATCAAGCCGAGCCGCCACAGGATCGCGTCGCTGACCGCGCGTTGATATTGCTCGCCGAACGTATCGAGCACAGCGATCAGCGGCTCCGCTTCGCAGATCGGGCGGAGCGATACCGCCAACTGCATCGCGTCCCAATGGATCGCTTCGGGCTGGCGGCCGAACGCGTAGAGTCCGGCATGATCGAAATACGCGGCGGTGAAAGCGGGGTCCCAGGTCGGGTTGAATCGCCAAGGACCGTAATCGAAGCTTTCGCCGGTTATGTTGATATTGTCCGAGTTTAGCACGCCATGAACGAACCCGGCGGCCATATAGCTTGCCGCGAGTTTCGCGGTGCGCTCGACGACGAGGTCGAGCAGGCGGACAGGGGCGTCGGCCCCGGGTTCTTCATCGTAGAGGTGGCGCAGGACGTAGGACACGAGCGCGCGCAAGCCGCCTTCGTCACGGAAGTAGGCCAGGCGCTGGAACGTGCCGATGCGGATATGGCTATGACTGAGCCGGACCAGCACGGCGGAACGGGTGGGCGAGGGCTCGTCGTTGCGGTCAAGCGCCTCGCCCGTCTCGATCAGCGAGAAGCTACGCGAAGTCGGCACGCCCAGCGCTTCAAGCATTTCGGTCGCCAGAATCTCACGCACGCCGCCCTTGAGCGTCAGCCGTCCGTCGCCGAATCGGCTGTACGGCGTCTGGCCCGATCCTTTGGCGCCGAGGTCCATCAGACGGTCGGCATCGTCGCGCACCTGCGCGAACAGAAATCCGCGGCCGTCACCGATTTCCGGATTGTACACGCGAAACTGGTGGCCGTGATAGCGCAGCGCGAGCGGTTGCCGCAGCGTGCCGGGAAGCGGCTGAAAGCGCCCGAAATGTGCGATCCATTCGTCGTCGTCGAGCGAATCGAGCCCAATTGTCGACGCTGCGCGGTCGTTGCGAAAGCGCAGGATCGTCTGGGGAAAATCCGCCGCCGCGACCGGATCGTGGAATGCGTTGCCCAATTCCAGAATCGTGTTTTCGGGGCGATACGCTTGCGGCGAGGGAGGCATGCGGCAATATGGCGGCGTCGCCCAACAGGACGCAACCATGCCGGCTTATGAAAATCGCTACTGGGAGTCCGACGACGAAGTGCGGTTGCACTATCGCGACTATCCGGGGCGTGCGGGCCGTCCGCCGATCCTGTGCATGCCGGGGCTTACGCGCAACGCGCGCGATTTCGAGGATCTCGCGGAACGACTGGCGGGCGACTGGCGGATCATCGCGATCAATTTTCGCGGCCGCGGGGACAGCGCGGCGGCCAAGGATCCGATGACCTATATCCCGACGACCTATGTCACGGATGTCGACGCGTTGCTGACCGAACTCGCCATCGATCGCTATGTCGCGTTCGGCACGTCGCTCGGCGGCATCGTGGCGATGCTGCTTGCCGCGAAAGCGCCGGAGCGGGTGGCGGGCGTCCTGCTGAACGACGTTGGACCTGAGATCGAAGCGGCCGGATTGGCGCGCATCCGTTCCTATGTCGGCAAATCCAACGTCTGGCCGACCTGGATGCACGCCGCGCGCGCGGTGCAGGAGGGGAATGCCGACGTCTATCCGAATTACGGCGTCGCGGACTGGCTGGCGATGGCGAAGCGGCTCTATCGCCTCAACAGCGCGGGGCGGATCGTGCTCGATTATGACATGAAAATCGCCGAGCCGTTTCGCGTGCCTGGAAACGAGACGGGGCCGGACATGTGGGTCGCGTTCGACGCGCTCAAAACCATTCCCGCGTTGATCGTGCGCGGCGGGCGGTCGGATGTGTTGGGCGAAGCGACCGCCGCGAAGATGGCCGGGCGGCTCGACGATGCCGAACTGGTGACGGTGCCGGATGTCGGCCACACCCCAATGCTGACCGAGCCGGCGGCCGTCGCCGCAATCGACCGGTTGCTCGACCGCGTAGCGCGCGAGCCGGCCGAGGCCTGACTCGTTCGCTTGATCGGCGCGGGCGAAGCTGGGTAGGGGGCATGACGATGCCCGGACCGCTCAACATCCTGCATATGCATTCGTCGTTCGATCTGGGCGGCAAGGAGGCGCGCGCGGTTCGGCTGATGAATGCGTTCGGCGACCGTGCGCGGCATACGATCGTCTCCGGCGTGCCCGACGCATTGTCCGCGCGCGACGCGATAGCCAAAGGTGTGTCGTACGAGATAGCGCAGAGCCCGCCGCCGCTGGCCGGCGGTCCCTCGGTCGCGCGGTTCGAGGCGATCGCCAAATTCATGCGCCGCTTTGACCTGGTGCTGAGCTATAACTGGGGCGGGATCGACGCGGTGATGGCGAAACGCGCCTTTCCGAAGAACGCGCCGCCGGTGGTCCATCACGAGGATGGATTCAACGCTGACGAGGCAGTGCGGCTGAAGGCGCGACGAACGATCTATCGCCGATTGGCGTTCGGCGCAGCACATGCCGTGGTGGTGCCGTCGGTCACGCTCGAGCACCTCGCCAGGACGGTTTGGAAGATCGCGCCCCCGCTGCTGCGCCGTATCCCCAACGGCATTCAGACGTCGCTCTATGCGCGGCAACCCGATCCGGGGGCTATTCCAGGGTTCGAACGCAAGCCGGGAGAGATCGTGGTCGGCGCACTGGCGGGGTTGCGCGAAGTCAAGAATCTGCCGGCGCTGGTTCGCGCGGTGGCCGGCTGTTCGGCCAGGATCCGTCTGGTGATCGTGGGCGAAGGACCGGAACGGGCGAAGATCGAACAGACCGCGGCAAACATGGCGATGACCGGCCAGCTGGTCATGCCCGGTTTTCTGCCCAACCCGCATCGCTACGTCGGGCTGTTCGACATCATGTCGCTGTCGTCGCTCAGCGAGCAGTTTCCGATTTCGATCGTCGAAGGGATGGCGGCCGGCCTGCCGATAGCCGCGACCAATGCCGGCGACATGCTCCACATGGTGGCGCGGGAGAACTGGTCGCTGATCGACGAGCATCGCAACGAGGTGGGTTTGCGCGACGTGATCCAGGCTGCGGCGGAGAATCCGGCGGGCCGCGGGATCGTAGGCAAGGCCAACCGCGCCAAGGCGGTCGCCGAATTTGACGAAAAGACAATGATCGCGGCCTATCGCGCACTGTACGAAGACGCGGCGGGCCGGCCGGGGTCGTTGACCTGAGTTCGTATTTGCTCGCACGCGCGGCACCAGGCGCTATAGCGGTGCGTTGCTGTTCCAGGAGACCGATGTGTTCAAGGGCTTGAAGCCTATCGTCTATAACGGCCGCGAGGTCTGGCCGCTGGTCGAAGGCGGCAAGGGCGTCGCAGCGACTAACCATGCGTCGGCGGGCGCGTGGGCGGCAGCGGGCGGCATCGGCACGGTGAGCGCAGTCAACGCCGACAGTTACGATCCGGAAGGCAAGATCATTCCGCAAATCTATCGCGCCCTGACACGGCGCGAGCGGCACGAAGAGTTGATCGACTATGCGATCGAGGGCGCGGTTCAGCAGGTCAAGAAAGCGTTCGACATCGCCGGCGGCAAGGGTGCGATCAACATCAACGTGCTTTGGGAAATGGGCGGCGCACAGCGCGTGCTGCACGGTGTGCTGGAACGAACGCGTGGTCTCGTCGCCGGGGTGACGTGCGGCGCCGGCATGCCGTATAAATTGTCCGAGATCGCAGCATCTTACAACGTCAACTACTTACCGATCGTGAGCTCCGGCCGAGCGTTTCGCGCGCTGTGGAAGCGGGCCTATTCCAAGGCAGCAGAATGGCTCGCGGCGGTGGTCTACGAGGACCCCTGGCTGGCGGGCGGGCATAACGGCCTGTCCAACGCCGAAGACCCGCTCAAGCCGCAAGACCCGTACCCGCGTGTCAAGGAATTGCGCGAGACGATGCGCGAGGGTGGCATTCCGGACGACGTGCCGATCGTGATGGCGGGCGGCGTCTGG
>JAFEEZ010000109.1 GCA_018240825.1 Pseudomonadota bacterium
GGCGCCGGCTGCCGAATCCCCGCCGCGGCCCGAACTCGCCAGATATTATACGCTCGTCCGCCCGATCGCGTTTCAGAGCAACGCGATGACCGCGTTTCGCGGGACGCCGACCTTCATTCGCGGCTGGGTCGCGCTGCCGCCCGGTTACGACGGTCAGGCGAAGTTCCCCACGGTTTATTCCGACGGCGGGGTCGGCACCTCGCTCGAGTCGGCGCAGCGCAGCGCCGCAAACATGATGGCGATGATGGCGGACGGCAAGGCGCCGCCGATGATCTGGGTCTATCTCGATCATGCGGGTGGAACGGGCACGCACGAATTCGCCGATTCCGCAAATAACGGGCCTTGGGGAACAGCGCTGACCGCCGAACTGATACCCGCGCTCGAACGCGAATACCGGATGGACGCGAAACCATCGGGGCGCTTTCTGACCGGACATAGCTCGGGCGGCTGGTCGACCTTGTGGCTTCAGGTTCGCTATCCAAAGGTCTTCGGCGGCAGCTGGCCGACCTCGCCCGACCCCAGCGATTTCCACGATTTCACCAATGTCGATCTCTACGCGCCCAACGCCAATCTGTACGTGGACGCCGCCGGCAAGCCTTATCCCTTGATCCGCGACAAGGGGAAAGTCGTCGCATCGCTCGCGGATTTCGCGCGCAGCGAAGCCGTGATGGGTGTCTATGGCGGCCAGATCGCCTCGTTCGAATGGGTGTTCAGCCCGCGCGGGATCGACGGCCGTCCGGCGCCGCTGTTCGACCGCGCGACCGGGCGGATCGACCCCACGGTGGTCGCCTATTGGCGCGACAATTACGACATCGCCAATATCATCCGGCGCGATTGGCCCGCGCTGAAACCCGATCTCGACGGCAAGATTCATCTGACCGTCGGCGCCGCCGACACTTTCTATCTCGACGGCCCCGCGCATCGGCTGGAGGCGGTGATGAAGGCGTTGGGGGCGAAAACCGACTTCCGCTACCTGCCGGGAAAGACCCATTTCGACCTGTACGAGCGCGGCGGCGACCGTGAGGCGCTGCTCAAGGATATCGCCTGGGAAATGTACGCGATCGCCCGGCCGGGATCGAAACGCCCGGCGCCCTAGCGCCGCCGCGCCGCCTATCTGACGCCTTCGCGATTGCGCAGCGCCACCTTGCGGTCGACGCCATAGGCGTAGCCGCCGATCGATCCGTCACTACGTTGCGCGCGGTGGCAGGGGACGACGACCGCGACGTGATTCTTGCCGCACGCGGTGCCGGCGGCGCGGACCGCCCTGGGGTTGCCCGCGGCGGCGGCGAGCTCCGCATAGGTCCGTGTCTCGCCCGCGGGGGTCTCGCGCAGCGCTTGCCACACCGCCTCCTGAAACGCGGTGCCCTGGACGTCGAGCGGCAAGTCATGGTCGCGCTCGGGCGATTCGACGCTTTCGACCACACGCGCGGCGAGGCTCGCCAGCGCCGCCCCGCCCTGGACGATCTCGGCTTTGGGGAAATGCCGGGCGAGGCTCGGCGCGTCCTCGTCGAACGCGACCCGGCACAACCCCTTGTCTGTCGCCGCGATCAGCAATTTGCCCAGGCTGGTGTCGGCAATCGTCCAGCGAATTGTCACCCCCGCCCCACCCTTGCGCCACGCGCTCGGTGTCATGCCCAGCCGCCGTGCGCCGCCTTCGTAGAACCGGCTCGGCGCCGAATAGCCAGCTTCGTAGATCGCGCCGGTCACGCTGTCCTCGCTCTTGAGCGCCGCCGCCACGCGCGTCGCGCGCAAGCCCCGCGCATAGGCCGCTGGCGTCACCCCGGTCGCGCGCTTGAACAGCCGGTGGAAGTGGTGCGGCGCGTAACCGACCTGAGCCGCGAGCTCTTCCAGCGGGATGGCATCTTCCGCCGCTTCGATCAGCGCGACGGCTTTCGCAACGGCGATCCGGTCGCGCCCGACCTCATCGGGTTTGCAGCGAAGGCACGCGCGATACCCCGCGATGCGCGCCTCCGCGCCGTCGCGAAAGAATTCGACATGCTCGCGCTTCGGGTGCCGCGCCGGGCAGCTCGGCTTGCAATAGATGCCGGTGGTCTTGACCGCGCCGACGAAGCGGCCGTCATACGCGCGGTCGCGGCGCTCGAAAGCGGCCCATGCGGCGTCCGGATCGATGATAACGTTTGTCATGACGCCGATTTAGAAGGCCACGATGCGATGCGCTTCCCGCCGGTTGCGGTCAAAGCGGCCGGTCGATCGCATAGATGACATGGACCACCGGCTCACCCGCCATCTCGGCGCGATGCTCGCGCGGCGTCAGATAGCCGCCGATCTTCTCGACCGCGCGGCGCGAACGGATGTTGGTGTCGCCGACCAGAAAGATCACTCGCTCGACCGAGGCGAACGCGTGATCGAGCATCAGCGCCTTCATCTCGGCATTGTAACGCCCGCCCCAATGCGACCGCGCGAGGAAGGTCCAGCCGATCTCCACCTCGCCCGGTTCGGCACGCTCGAAATCGTAGCGCGAACTGCCGATCACCGCGCCGGTCCCGCGGTCGATCGCGACCAGCATCCCGCCCGACGCCAGTCCCTCATCGAAAAATTTGCGGAAAACGGTCTCCCGCCAGCGATCGTGCGCGGGATGGAGTTCCCAGATAAGCGGATCGCTCGCCACCGCGAACAGCGCGTCGAAATCGCCGGGTGCCGCCGGGCGAAGTTCTATCAACTCGCCGACAAGATGCGGCTGACGGTCCATCACCTGGGCGTCACAGCCGACGCGGGTGACGGATCGACGGCGGGCGCTGGCCCTTGTCTCACGATCGTGTCGCTCGACGCGGCCCCCTTTGGCGTCACCGGCGTCTGGGATACGGTCACGAAATATCCGATCGCGCCGGCGGCGACGGCAACTACGGAAACGACGATCAGGATGACGACCTTGACATTGCCGCCCGACGCGGCCGGCGGGAAAGAACCTGCCGGCTCGCGTGAAACAGGCGGTGCAGGCGAGAAGGATGAGCCGAACGTATCGCTTGGCCTGACGCCCTCCAATGGATCACGACTCATCGCCGCCTCCCTTATGACTTCGCCTTCGCAGCCTTGATGCTCTTCGAGATGACGATCTCCGCCAGCCGTGCGCCGGGGATCAGGATGCCCGCAGCCTCGACCCCGGCGTTGATCAGGAATTCGGCGTCGATCGCGCGGCCCAGGAACTGTTCGAACGTGCTGCCGCCCGTCCGCGTCTCTCCGGTCACGCCGTCGAACTCGACCACCGCCTCCTTGCCCTGCCAGCGATAGCGGAACGCGTAGACCGGGCGATAATAGAGGTCGATGTGATGGATCGAGAGCTTCTCCTCCAGCACGCGGTCCGCGGTGATCCGCTCGATCGAGTTCGCCAGCACGTCGCGGACCAGCATCGACGCCTTGGCCTGGGGCGGGACGACCACGGCTCCCTCCGCCCCGACCTTGGCCAGGATGTCGGCGTCGATCAGTGTCGAATTGTGGCCGAGATAGAGCGCCGCGCCGGGATCGGCCGCTCCGCTGATGCCGTCATAATAAGCGGCGCGGTGAATTTCGTCGTGGCAACGCTCGGCGCCGCTGATCGTAAACGCACCCGTATCGGCTGCATGGGTTTTGCCGTCGATTTCGACCTGCACGACGTTGGGATCGACGGCGACGCGATAATCCTTCGCGCGCTCGTACGTCATCGTCGCGGTGCAGGCGATGTGATAGAACGGCTGCAATCGCCGCTCGCGATAGACCGTCTCGAAATCCTCGTCCCTGGGCCGCGACAGGAAGCTGCCGATCTTCGCCATCGTCCCGAACGCGTCGGTCCGCTTGGTCCAGGCGCGCCCTTCGGCATGGTCCATGCTGAACCGGTCGGCGAGCAGCAGCATGCGTTCCTGGGCGAGTTCGACGTCCATCCGTGGCCCCTTGCGTCAGGTCCGCAATCCACACCGCCGGGCGGGCGGGGTCAAGCGGGTTGCATCGCCCGCCCCCCTTTGCTAGTCGCGCGCCAACCCATTCGAGGGCGCCTCATCGGGCAGCCCTCTTTTCGTATGGGGCCACATTACCTTTCAAAAGGACCCTCATCGCGTGGAGTCATCCGGCGGTATTCAAGCGAGTTTAGGCGGGCGCTATGCGACGGCGCTGTTCGACCTCGCGCGCGAATCGAGCGCGATCGACGCGGTAGAGGCGAGCCTCGTCACGGTGCGCCAGGCGCTCACCGATTCGCCCGACTTCAAGGCTCTGACCGCCAGCCCGCTGCTCGGCCGCGCCGAGACGGCGAAGGGCGTCGCGGCGGCGGCCAAGGCGCTGAAGCTCGATGCCACGACCGCCAGGTTCCTCGGCGTGCTGGCGCAGAATCGGCGGCTCGATCAGCTGCCCGCGATTATTCGCGCATTCCGCGGCCTCGCCTCGCGCCATCGCGGCGAAACCACCGCTGAAGTCACCTCGGCGCACCCGCTGAGCGACGCGCAGGTCGCCGAGCTCAAGCAGCAGCTGCGCCAGCGCGTCGGTCGCGACGTCGCGGTCGACCTCAACGTCGACAAGAATCTGCTGGGCGGACTCGTCGTCCGCATCGGCTCGCAGATGATCGATTCGTCGATCCGCACTCGTCTCAACACTCTCGCGCACGCGATGAAGGGCTAAGCAACATGGATATCCGCGCCGCAGAAATCTCCAGGGTCATCAAGGACCAGATCGCCAATTTCGGCGCCGAGGCAGAAGTCTCCGAAACCGGCCAGGTGCTTTCGGTCGGCGACGGCATCGCGCGCATCTACGGCCTCGACAACGTCCAGGCGGGCGAGATGGTCGAGTTCGCCAACGGCGTGCAGGGCATGGCGCTCAATCTCGAAGCCGACAATGTCGGCGTCGTGATCTTCGGCTCGGACGCCGAGATTCGCGAGGGCGACACGGTAAAGCGCACCGGCACGATCGTCGACGTGCCGGTCGGCAAGGGCTTGTTGGGCCGCGTGGTCGACGGCCTCGGCAACCCGATCGATGGCAAGGGCCCGATCGTCAGCGACCAGCGCAGCCGCGTCGAGGTCAAGGCGCCGGGCATCATCCCGCGCCAGTCGGTCAGCGAGCCGATGCAGACCGGCCTCAAGGCGATCGACGCTCTCTTCCCCGTCGGCCGCGGCCAGCGCGAGCTGATCATCGGCGACAGCCAGACCGGCAAGTCGGCCGTCGCGATCGACACGTTCATCAACCAGAAGCCGATCAACCAGGGCGACGACGAGTCGAAGAAGCTGTACTGCGTGGACGTCGCGGTCGGCCAGAAGCGCTCGACCGTGGCGCAGCTCGTCCGCACGCTGACCGAAAACGGCGCGATGGATTATTCGATCGTGGTCGCCGCGACCGCATCGGACCCCGCGCCGCTCCAGTTCCTCGCGCCCTACACCGGCACCGCGATGGGCGAATATTTCCGCGACAACGGCATGCACGGCCTGATCGTGTATGACGATCTGTCGAAGCAGGCGGTCGCGTATCGCCAGATGTCGCTGCTGCTGCGCCGTCCGCCGGGCCGCGAGGCCTATCCGGGCGACGTGTTCTATCTCCACTCTCGCCTGCTCGAGCGCGCCGCCAAGATGTCCGACGCGATGGGGGGCGGCTCGCTGACCGCGCTGCCGATCATCGAAACGCAGGCGGGCGACGTGTCGGCCTATATCCCGACCAACGTGATTTCGATCACCGACGGCCAGATCTTCCTCGAAACCGACCTGTTCTTCGCGGGCATCCGCCCGGCGATCAACGTTGGCCTGTCGGTTAGCCGCGTCGGCTCGGCCGCGCAGACCAAGGCGATGAAGAAGGTGTCGGGCTCGATCAAGCTCGAGCTCGCCCAGTATCGCGAAATGGCGGCGTTTGCGCAGTTCGGGTCCGACCTCGACGCCTCGACGCAGAAGCTGCTCAACCGCGGCGCGCGCCTGACCGAACTGCTCAAGCAGCCGCAGTTCTCGCCCCTGCCGTTCGAGGAGCAGACCGCTTCCATCTTCGCCGGCACGCAAGGGTATCTCGACTCGATCCCGGTCGAAGCCGTGGTGCGCTACGAAGCCGCGATGCTCGCCGATCTGCGCGCCAACCATGCCGGCGTGCTCAAGGCGATCCGCGACTCAAAGGATCTGAAGGACGACGTCCGCGACCAGCTCAAGGCCGCGCTCGACGCGTTCGGGAAAACGTTTGCTTAAGGTGATCTCGCTGTTGCCTTTTTCTCTTGCAGTTGCCGCTGGGCCGGGAGTTCCAGCTCCTGGCACGCTGATGGCTGTTATGTGGGAGAAGTGCGTAGCGGCTGAGGCGGGAATCTATGCTGAAACCAAGGAGTCAGCAGAGGCAATAGCTGATGTTGCAGAAAGCAAATGTGACGATTGGGGCAAGCGATTTCGTGACGCCTTAGTCAACGCCAAGGCAGTCAACGGCAAGAAGCTGACCCAAACGGTTGTGGATGATGTGGTGAGGCAAACTCGGGCCAAGAATCGAGCGAAGGCACTGCAAACAGTAATGGATTATAGGCTGAAGTTTGGAAGCTAATGGCTAGTCTAAAGGCCCTGAAAATCCGGATCAACTCGGTCAAATCGACCCAGAAGATCACCAAGGCGATGAAGATGGTCGCCGCCGCGAAACTGCGCCGCGCGCAGGAGGCGGCCGAGGCCGGGCGTCCCTATGCCGAGCGGCTGGAAAAGGTCGTGGCGAGCCTCGCGTCGCAGATCACGATCGGTCCCTCCTCGCCGAAGCTGCTCGCGGGGACCGGCCGCGACCAGGTCCATCTGTTCGTCGTCGCGACCAGCGACCGTGGTCTCGCCGGCGCGTTCAACACCAACATCGCGCGCCTCGCCCGGCGTCGCGCGGCTGAGCTGATCGCGGAGGGCAAGACGGTCAAGTTCTACACGATCGGGAAGAAGGGCCGCGCGGTCCTCAATCGGCTGTATCCGAACGACTTCATGCACTCGATCGAGCCGGGCGACCTCGGCA
>JAFEEZ010000010.1 GCA_018240825.1 Pseudomonadota bacterium
ATCGTCCGCGCGCATGTCACCGCCGATGGCATCGATGTGAGCCGGCGCCTCTCTGCCATGCTCCCGCCCTCCGTTGAGGCGGTGGGCCAGGCCGTGGCCGCGCGTGATCCCGCGCAGTTCCGCCACAGCTATCAAGCAATGGTCAACACCTGCAACGCGTGCCATGCGGCCTCGCAACACGGCTTCATCCGGATCGCGGTGCCGGCGGGCGCGCCGGTGCATTGGAACCAGTCCTTCGCCGTCCCTGCCGCCAAGCCATGACGCCCGGCTCCGCCTCAACGCCCCGCGCGGGCAGGTTTCGCCGGCTGGCCGAGGTCGCTGGCGCCTTTCTCAAGCTCGGCTGCATCTCCTTTGGCGGCCCGGTTGCGCACCTGAGCTACCTGCACGATGAATTTGTCACGCGCCGGCGGTGGCTGGAGGAGGCGGCGTACGCGGACCTCGTCGCCATGTGCCAGTTTTTGCCCGGGCCGGCGAGCAGCCAGCTGGTATTCGCTTTGGGGATGCATCGCGCCGGGCTGGCGGGTGCCCTGCTGGCGTCGGCCTGCTTCACGCTGCCCTCCGCCGTGCTGATGATCCTTTTCGCCTATGGCGTGGCGGCGCTGGGCGGACTGGCCCACGCCGGCTGGCTGCACGGGCTCAAGCTCGCCGCCGTCGCGGTCGTGGCGCAGGCCGTCTGGACCATGGGGCGCAAACTCTGCCCCGACCGGGCGCGTCTCGCCGTGGCGCTGCTCTCGGCTGCGCTCATGCTCGTGTTGCCCGGGGCGGCTGTGCAGGTCGCGCTCATCGCCCTCGGCGCGCTGGCGGGCTGGGCGCTCTACCGCCGGGAGGTGGTATCGGTGCCGGCGCCGGGCGGTCTTGCGCGGCATCATGGCTGGGCCGCTGGGGCACTCGTGGTCTTTGCCGCGTTGCTGGTGGTGCTGCCGGTGATCGCGACGGCCACGGGTAGCCGCCCGTTGGCCGTGTTCGACAGTTTCTACCGGGCCGGCTCCCTCGTGTTTGGCGGCGGGCACGTGATTCTCCCGCTGCTGCGCGCGGAGGTCGTTCCTCCCGGCTGGGTGTCGGACAACGCCTTTCTCGCCGGCTATGGCGCGGCGCAGGCGGTGCCCGGTCCGCTCTTCACCTTCGCGGCCTACCTCGGCACCGTGATGCACGGCGGACCCGGCGCCTGGCTGGGCGGCCTCTGGTGCCTGCTCGCGCTCTTCCTGCCGGCGTGGCTGCTGATCGGCGGCGCGCTGCCGTTCTGGCAGCTGCTGCGGGGCCGGGCGTGGGCGCAGGCGGCCCTGCGCGGGGCCAATGCCGCGGTCGTCGGCGTACTGCTCGCCGCGTTGTACAATCCCGTCTGGACCAGCGGCGTCACCGGCGCCCGCGATGTCGCGGCGCTGCTGCTCGCCTTCGCGTTGCTCGAGGTGCGGCGCGCGCCCTCGTGGCTGGTGGTGGCCCTGATGGCCGCCGCGGGCCAGTGGCTGCTCTGATGCGGGCCGCGCGCCCGGTTTGGCCTTGATAAAGTTTTTCAGCGCCGGCCAAACTGGCCGATGATGCCGGCTGCGCTCAAACGAGTTCTATTTTGGTTCGCGTTGCTCCTGTTTACCTGGGGCGCGTGCGAGCTGGTCTCGTTCACCGCCCTGAGCGCCCTCAACCGCTCGGTTTTCTCCTACGCCTCGGTCAAAAAGGAACTCGCGGCCGGCGCCGCGGTGGCCGGTGGAGAAGGCGTCTCCGGGCGCACGGAGGTCCGTTGGGGCGACTTCGTCGAGGTGTTGCATCCGTATTTTGGATTCGTCGCCGACCCGGCGCGCACCCCCCCGGCTTGGGATGTCTCCGACTACGGCTTCATCTTCGACGGCAAGGCCAGCCCGATCACCCGGCGCGCCCCGGGGCGGCTCGTCGTGGCGGTCTTCGGCGGCTCGTTCGCCAACGGCGCGTACCTGCTGCTCAAGCGGGAGTTCGAGGCCCACGCCGCGCAGCTGCACAAGGAGGTTATCCTCCTGAATTTCTCCGCCGGCGGCTACAAGCAGCCGCAGCACCTGATGGTGCTGAATTACCTTCTGGCCCTCGGCGCCGAGTTCGACCTCGTCATCAACATTGATGGTTTCAACGAGGTCGCGCTGCCCCTCGCGGAAAACATCCGCGCCCATGTGAATCCGTTTTATCCCCGCGGCTGGGAGGGGCGCCCCGCCGACACCATTAGCCAGGCCAGCGTCCGAGCGATCGGCCGCATTGAGTACCTCAAGGAGCGGCGAGCCGATCTCGCGCGCACCTGCCTGCAACGCCACCTCTACCTCAGCCCCACCCTGTGCCTGATCTGGACCCTGCGTGACAAGGCGATGGCCGGCGAGGCCTACCGGGCCGAGCAGGCCATCCGCGCCGCGTCCGCGCAGTCCGATGCGAGCAAGTCCTACACGATGCGCGGTCCGGCCTACACGATGGTCAGCGAAGCCGACACCCTGCGCGACCTCGCGGGGGTCTGGCGCAACGCCTCCGCCCAGATGGCCACGCTCAGCAAGGCCAGCGGCGCCCGCTACTTCCACTTCCTGCAGCCCAACCAGTACGTCCCCAACTCCAAGCCGCTGAATCCCGCGGAGCGGAAACAGGCCTTCGCGGAGAACCACCCGTTCCGCCACGCGGTCGTGGTCGGCTATCCCTATCTGCAAAAGTCGGGCCAGGACCTTCAAAAGTCGGGCGTCCATTTCACCGACCTCACGGGTATCTTCGCGCACACCGACGAGACCGTCTACAACGACGACTGCTGCCATCTCAACGAGCAGGGCTACCGCATCGTCGCCGCGGAGATCTACCGCATCGTGCAGGGCGAATAACCGTCCTGCCGCTTTAGATCGCAGCCCACCATGCACGCCTCGACCAAATCCCGTCTCCAGACCACGGCCGCCGTCGTGGTCGCGTCGCTGGTGTATTTGAAAACCAGACACACGTTGCCCGCCGTGGTCGCGGGCACCTTCCTGGTCTTCGCCGCGATCGCGTGGCTCTCCCCCCGGCACTATGTCCCGGTGCAGAAGGGCTTCGACCAGCTTGCGCACTGGACGGTGCTCGGCGTCAGCTGGGTGCTGCTCGCGCTGGTGTTTGTCTTGATCTTCATCCCGATGCATCTCCTCCGCCGCCTGCGCGGCGCGGACCCCCTGGAGCTCCGGCCCGATCCGGCCGCGCCCACCTACCTGCGCCCGCTACCCCCGGCTGAGGCCAACCGCTTCGAGCGGCAGTTCTGAGCGCATGCGCATCCTC
>JAFEEZ010000110.1 GCA_018240825.1 Pseudomonadota bacterium
CCAGCGGGTCGGGATGATGCGCCCGGTCGAGAGCGTGAGGGTCGCCCCGAAGATCGTCTCGGCCATGAATATGCCCTCGGCATGGTGCCGCAGCGCCCGGTGCCGGAAGTCCGCGGTGATCTCCTTGCTCTGGTCAAACCAGGCATGTACCGCCATGAAATCGTCGACCGTGCCGCCCCATTTCTTCACCGAGGACAGGGCGTGGTGATAAGGATGTGCCATCGCCGCCTCCTTAGAAGTCGTGGGTGGTGAGTTCGGACGAGGTGAAACGCTCGTTGAACTCGAGGTGGATGCAGCGCGCCGCGGCGTCGAAACAGAACTCGCCCCAGGCGCCGTCGTTGTTTTCCCAACCGCCATGGGTGTCGGAGAGGAAGTCGTAGGCGAGTTGCTCGACGACATCTTCCAGCGAGAGCTGCCGCATCTCGACCTCGGGGTCGTCCCAAGTCAGCGCTGCGTATTCGATCTCGGTCGCGGGGAAGTCGACGGCGATCTCGCCGGACCAAGCGCCGATGCTTTCGATCTGGCCGCTGTCCCCGGCCCCGTCGAAGGTCACGGTGACATGGGTGATGCCGGCGGTCATGAGGCCGTCGAAGAGGCGGTCCTTGTTGCCCGGGCGCAGCGCTTCGATCCGGGTGGTGCGTTCGGCATGCGCCGCGAAGATCTGCGCCATGTCGACGGTCGTGGGTGCCATCGGCGGCGCGAGGGTGGGTTCAGTCAGGGTCATCGGGGGGCTCCTGTAGGGGAAAGGGATTGAAGCCGGGCCGGGCGATCTCTCTCCCCCGGACAAGCTCCACACCCCCCTGCCCCTCTCTGTCTCTCGGTCCTCACGCAGCGACCTGCAGCGCCCGGGCGGCGAAGGCGCGCCAGAGCGGGTCGACGAGACGCCCGTCCAGAAGATCGGCGCGGTGGCGTAGCCGCTGCGCCAGATCGGGCTCACCCCAAGCAGCCGCGCGGCCCGCCTGCGCGCGCAACTGGCTTGCGTCGGACACAACGTCGCGCGCCTCGACCGCGCTCGTCACCGGGTGACACCACGCGACGGCGTGGTTGCTGGCTGCCCCGGCCAGAACAAGGCGCTCGTCGCGGTCGAGGATCGCCAGAAGCTTGGGGGCGGTATCCGGGGCGATCCCCTCGGCATGGTCGATCGCGCCCTGCATGGCATCGGACAGCGTCGCGAAGCGGGCGAGGACTAGGGGCGCGGCCCGGCCCAACATGAGATCGGCCGGTGCGCGGCGCGACAGGGTCAGGGAGAAGGGGTGAGTGTGGTCAGCGTCGTCCGAGGGAAAATACGGTGGGACGCCACGCGCGAAGGCGCTCGGGTGGATCGGCAAGGGCAGGTCGAACATGAGGGAAACCTCCGACGGCGCGGGAAGCCGTTCTCCCCGCCTCAAACCATCAAAGACCAAACCGCCGCCCTTTTCCTCGAAGGGGCGGCGGCGCCAGGTCGAATAGACGCGTCAGAGCTTGCCGAGGGCCCGTAGGCTCAGCGCGGTCCCGACCCCGACGATGATGTGGTCGTGCAGCGTCAGGCCGAGATACTTGCAGCCCTTCTGGATCTCCTTGGTCATGCTGAGATCGGCCTCCGAGGGCGTCGGATCGCCCGAAGGGTGGTTGTGGATCAGGACCAAGGCGCTGGCGTTCAGCATCAGCGCCCGCTTGATCACCTCGCGCGGATAGACCGGGACATGGTCGACCGTGCCGGTCGAGAGAAGCTCATCGGAGATGATGCGGTTCTTGCGGTCGAGGTAGAGGACGTGGAAGCGCTCTATGGGGCCGCGGACGGTCAGAGCACAATAGTCCATCAGCGCCTGCCAGCTGCCGATGACCGGGTTCTGGCTGAGGTAGCGACCGAGAATGTCGCGGGCCTCGAGGACGATGGTTTCTTCATGGGGGGTCATGGGGGTCTCACTGAAATCCGCACACCGAAGCCCCCTGCCCTCTCGGGGCGGGGCTAGTGGCGCGCTGTGCAAGGGGAAAGCGCGACCGCCGCACATGCAGGCGGTCGCTGTGTCGGGGGTCGCGTCAGCCGACCCGGTCGAGGAGCTTCTTGGCGCGCCCTTCCATGTCGAGGCGGGCGTCCTGCTGGGTCTTGTCTCGCGCAAGCCGCGTGATCCCCTGCACGAAATCGAAGATGCTCTCGGGCGGGCGGCCTTGCTCCATCAGCACCTTCTCGATGATCTTGCCCGACTCAGCCTTCGAGAAGCCGCGCTTCCGCAGGAAGTCATCTCGATCCTCGTCCGTACGCGCCACAATCTGCTGCCGCGCCGCCTTGATGCCGTTCACGAAGCCCTGCGGCGAGGAATTTGCAAACCGCGTCAGCGCGGGGGCCGCCTCATGGGCAAAGCGCGAGGCGGCGTATTTCGAGTGACGGATGGTGATCTCCTGGAAATCCTCAACGCCCCAGAGATTGCGGTTCTGGCACACCGCCCGCAGATAGAAACTTGCCATGCCGAGGGTCTTCGCGCCCACCTCGGAGTTCCAGCAGTAGAAGCCCCGGAAGTAGAGATCAGGTGAGCCGTCGGGCAGCTTGCCTGCTTCGATCGGGTTGCGATCATCGACCAGGAACAGGAAGACATCGCGGTCCGAGGCATAAAGCGTGGTCGTGTCGCGGCTGATTTCGACATCGGGGTTGTAGACCCCGGTCGACCAGTCCAGCACGCCCGGCACCTTCCAGCGCGTGTCGCCCGTGCCATTACCGGCAATCCGCTGCACCGCCTCGACCAGTTCATGGTCATGGATGCGGCCGTAGTCGGGGCCGGTCACAGCGCGCAGCTCAGTTCGGCCGTCTTCCGTCTCGAAGGTCTTCACCTGCTCGGCGCGGTGGTTGGTCAGGCCATATTGCAAGTTGATGCCCGCCAGCGGCGCGGGCAGCTGCCGCAGGTAGGAGGCCGGAGCACCGACGATGCTGGCAAGCTGGCCGAAGGCCCAGTGCGTGGGCGCGACCGGTTCATGCGCTTTCGGCAGCATCAGGTGCAACCGCTCGGGGGTGTCGCGCGCGGCCTCGACCCGGATATCCGCCGTCTGCACCACCCGGCTGCGGCTGCGTTCCGACCGAGCCTTCACATTGGCCCAGAGATCATCGAGCGACAGATACCGCTCGTCATCGGGCCGGTTGAACCATTCGGACGACACCCGCCCATTCCGCTCACCCCGGCTCACATCCACTTTCCAGCCACC
>JAFEEZ010000111.1 GCA_018240825.1 Pseudomonadota bacterium
CCGCGTCGCCGGCGCTGCCGCAGCGTGTTCCATCTTCGACCAACGTGCGCGCAGAGAGCGCAGTCGCCGCACGCGTTGTACCGCAGGGTGAACAGTATGTGGTTCTCGATTCCAAGGGAGCCAGGTTGGCGACTTATGACGCAGGCGCTCCGCCGGTCATGATCAACGCGCCACCGAACGGCTCGGTTGGCTGCGTCCAGGTAAAATGTCCGAAGTCGTTGGTCCGGGCAGGTGGAGGCAAGAAAGTCAGCTGTTGGAGATGCGGTAAGGATTGATTGAAGCCAGCTTGCCTCCGCGGAATCCGGACGGCGGGTATCCGGATTCCGCCCTGACCGCCGCACGCGCTTTTCGTCCATTTGCGCTATCCGCGGGTCGTTCACGCCTCAACGGCGGATCGCCGCGCTGAACGCTGAAGATGCGCGGCGGGGCGACAAGTGCGCTGACGCTGGCGCGGTTCTATTGAACTTTTTTGCCCCTCCCCTGCAGGAGAGGGGCTTATTGAAGATTCACCGCCACGCTGAACGCGACGATCGCCCCGATCAGCGCGAAGACCTGGACCGACCGCCAGTCGAGCCACGCCACACGGTCGAGATCGTCACGCTTGCGATGACGCCAGTCTGCAATCCCGGAGAGCAACGCGACGGCCAGCGCCAGCGCGACCGCCGCTTCCGCAATCTGCTTGCCCGTTAGATCCACTTAGTGGCCGAGCTTCTCGATCTTTTCCTGCAATCGCGCGAGTTCGGCCTTCAGCGACGCAACGTCCTCGTCCTTGCCGCCCGTTGGCTCGACCGTTTTCGCGCCCGGTTTGAACGCCAGCGTCGCCGCCTCGAACATCTGCATGTTGCGCTTGGCGATCTCCGCGAAGGGCGAGTTGGCGAACGCGCCCTCGACCGCCGACTTGAACTGTTCGTGGTTGCGGCGAAAGCTGTCCATCGACGCTTCGAGATACCCCGGCACCATCGCCTGCATCGAATCGCCGTACATGGCGATCAGCTGGCGCAGGAAATTGACCGGCAGCATCGTCTGGCCGCGCGCCTCCTCCTCCATGATGATCTGCGTCAGCACATTGTGCGTGATGTCCTCGTCGGTCTTGGCGTCGACCACCTTGAAGTCGCGGCCGTCGCGCGTCATCGCCGCGAGGTGATCGAGCGTGATGTAGGACGAGCTTTCGGTATTGTAGAGTCGCCGGTTGGCGTATTTTTTGATGATCACCGGGCCGTCGCCGGCGGCGTGCTTTTTCATGGATCGAGCGCCCCTGTCGATATCGTGCGGCGATGCTACGCGGTTGCTTGATGCACCGCAACACACGTCAGTGTGCTGCGCAAAATAAAGCGCAGCAAAATGGGACCGGGGCGCTTGCGAAGACCCGATTGTGCAGGTGCGCTGGTCGTTGCCGCGCGAGCGCGCTAAAAGCCCCGCAAATCATCAGGAGACGCCCCCATGCCCGACATCGTCATCACCGCCGCCAAGCGCACCCCCGTGGGCAGCTTCATGGGTGCGTTCGCCGCCACCCCCGCGCACGAACTCGGCCGCGTCGCGATTCAGGCGGCGCTGGCGCAGGCCGGCGTGTCGGGCGCGGACGTGTCGGAGGTGATTCTCGGCCAGGTGCTGACCGCGGGGCAGGGCCAGAACCCGGCGCGCCAGGCGTCGATGGCGGCGGGCGTGCCGAAGGAAGTACCCGCCTGGGGCGTCAACCAGGTGTGCGGATCGGGTCTGCGCGCGGTCGCGCTCGCGGCGCAGGCGGTCGCGACCGGCGACGCCGCAATCGTCGTCGCGGGCGGGCAGGAATCGATGTCGCTCAGCGCGCACGCCCAGCATCTGCGCGGCGGGACAAAGATGGGCGACCTCAGCCTCGTCGACACGATGATCAAGGACGGCCTGACCGACGTGTTCAACGGCTATCACATGGGCATCACCGCCGAGAATCTCGCCGAGCAATACCAGGTGACGCGCCAGGCACAGGACGAATTCTCGGTCGCGAGCCAGAACAAGGCCGAGGCCGCGCGCGCGAGCGGCCGCTTCAGGGACGAGATCGCCGCGGTCACCGTCAAGGGCCGCAAGGGCGACACGATCGTCGAGGACGACGAATATATCCGCTCGGGCGTGACGCTCGACAGCGTGTCGGGCGTGCGGCCGGCGTTCAAGAAGGACGGCACCGTCACCGCCGCCAACGCCTCCGGCCTCAACGATGGCGCAGCCGCCCTCGTGGTGATGAGCCGCGAGGAAGCCGAGCGGCGCGGCAGCCCGATCCTCGCCGTCATCAGGTCCTGGGCGTCGGCGGGCGTCGATCCCTCGATCATGGGGATCGGCCCGGTCCCGGCGTCGAAGCGCGCGCTGGAGAAAGCCGGCTGGGCGATCGCCGACCTCGACCTGATCGAGGCCAACGAGGCGTTCGCCGCGCAGGCGCTGTCGGTCGGCAAGGAACTTGGCTGGGACGCGGACAAGGTCAACGTCAACGGCGGCGCGATCGCGATCGGTCATCCGATCGGCGCGTCGGGCGCGCGCGTGCTGACGACGCTGATCTACGAAATGGCGAAGCGCGACGCGAAGAAGGGTCTCGCGACTTTGTGCATCGGCGGCGGCATGGGCATCGCGATGTGTCTGGCGCGCGATTGACGTGAGGCAGATCCTTTCGGCGGCGCGCCGTGCGGTTGCTTTTGGGCTATGCGCACTCTGCGTCACCGTAAGCGGTGACGCCGGCGCGCAACGCGCCAAGGTCGCGATGCAACCTGTGCCGATCGGCAATCCGGGCGGGTGGATCACCGCCGAGGACTACCCGCCAGAGGCAAAAAGATCGAACCGCCAGGGTCGCGTCGTCGTTGCACTCGACATCAGTCCGGCGGGCGCGGTCACGGCATGTCGCGTCGAGACGTCGAGCGGCACCGAAAGTCTCGATGCCAAGACGTGCGCCGTGTTGCTGGAACGCGGGCGGTTCAATCCGGCGACGAACAAGCGCGGCCGTCCGGTCGCCGGTCAGATCACGCTGCCGATCCGCTGGGAATTACTGGACGAGGGCGAGGCGCCTGGCGCGGCCAGAATGGACCTCGCCGACGCCAGCGCCGACCTTGAAGCGGAAATCGCGATCGGCGCGGATGGCAGGGTCGTCAGTTGCCGCATGATTACCCAGATCGTGCCGACGGCCGCCGGCGCCGGCGATCAATGCGCCAAGATGAAGCCCGGGACGATGTGGGGTATCTTCACCAAAGACGGCCAGCCGACGGCGGTCATCGTCCGCCAACACTTCGTGCGCTCGGTGAGGGTCGCGCCCGCTCCCTAGGGAGTCCGCTCGAACCGTCCGCCCAGTCCGGTCAGCAACTCATATTGCGACATGCCCGACGCCGCCGACGCGCGCGGCAGGTCGTAGTCGATGTCGAGCCAGTCGCCCTCGGCGATCGACGTGCCGGTCACGTCGACCGCGGTCAAATCCATCGACACGCGCCCCAGCACCGGCAGCGCCGCGCCATCGTGCAGCGCGCGCCCGCGCCCCGAAAAGCCGCGCCAGTAACCGTCGGCATAGCCGATATTGAGGATTGCGACGTCGGTATCCGCCGGCGCCAGCCACGTTGCGTTATACCCGACGGTCTCGCCAGCCAACACGCGACGGCGTTGCAGCACTTGCGCCTGGGGAAACGCGACTTGCGCGACGACGCCGGCCAGTTCGGCCCGCGGCACGCCGCCGTACAGCGCGAGGCCGGGCCGCGTCAGGTCGAACGCATAGTCCGGGCCGAGCGCGACGGCGGCCGAATTGGCGAGGCTCATCCGCTTCGCCGCGACGCCCTCCGCCATCGCCACGAACCGCCCGCGCTGGTCGCTGTTCAGTGGAGAATCCTCGTCCGCCGACGCCAGGTGGCTCATCAGCACGTCGATCGCGAGCCCATCAATCGCGCCGCGCGCGAGATCAGGCGCGCCCAGCCCCAGCCGGTTGATCCCCGTGTCGAGCATGACGTGGCACGCCCCGCCGCCCGCCGCCTTCCACCGCGCCGCTTGGCGCCCGGTGTTGAGCACCGGCGTCGCGACTCCGGATAGCGCGAGCGGCAAATCCTCGTCGCGCACCCCGTGCAGCACCGTCAGCCCCGGCAGGCCGAGCGGCGCGAGCGCCGCCGCCTCCGCCCAGGTCGCGACGAAGAACGTGCGGGCGCCCGCCGCCGCCAGCATCGTCGCGACCCACGCCGCGCCGAGCCCGTAGCCGTCCGCCTTGATCGCGGCGCCGCAATCCGCGCCCCCGCTCATCCGCGCCAGCGCGCGCCAGTTGGCGACCAGCGCGTTCGGATCGCGGCGGAGACGTAGCGGGGCGTCCATCGCGCGCTGCCTAGCGGCGTGCGGGCGCAAAAACTAGGCGATCAGCTGATCGCCCTTCCACTTCAGCCCCCACAGCGACACGAGCAGCGCCATCAGCACCACGCCCCAAGTGTACCACAGCCCGGCATAGGGATCGCCGGTCTTGGCGACAATCAACTGGCTGATCAGCGGCAGGAACCCGCCGAAATAGCCGGTGCCGATATGATACGGGATCGACATCGAGCTATAGCGGATGCGCGGCGGAAACATCTCCGCCAGCAACGCCGCCACCGGGCCGTATGTGGCCCCAGCGAGCGCGCTCAGCACCAGCATTGCGATCAGGATCGCGAGCACGCCCCATGCGGTCGGCCGCACCTTGTCGAGATTGTAGCCCGCCGCGTTGAGCGCAGCGTCGAGCCCCGCGGGGCTGGTGTCGGCTACCGCCTCGCCGCCGATCAGCACCGCGACCGCCGGCGTCTCGTTCTTGGTGTAGGCGATGCCCTTCCTGGAGAAATAGTCGAGCAGTTGCCCGCATTCGTCGCCCTGCTTTTTCGACAGGATCATGGTGGTCACGCTGTATTCGCAATTCGGCCCGCTGACGACGACCGGCGCACGCTTGTTGGCGTGGACCAGCGCCGGATTGGCCGACCCGCCGATCACCCAGAAGATCGGGAACAGCATGACCAGCGTCAGCGCGTAACCGACGACGATCGGTCCCTTGCGTCCGAGCCGGTCGGACATGCGCCCGAACACGACGAACCAGAACAGCCCGCAAAACCCGCCGAACCCGACGATCAACTGCGCTGTCGTCTCGTCGACGCGCATCGTCGTCGTCAGGAACGACAGCGTCGAGAACAGGGCAGTGTACCAGATCACCGTCAGCCCCGCGGCGACCCCGAACAGCGCGACGAACAGCCGCTTGAGGTTGCCGGGGTAGGTCAGGCTCTCGACGAACGGATTTTTCGCGGTCTCGCCGGCCTCCTTCAGCGCGCGGAAAATCGGGCTTTCGGAGAGCTTGAGCCGCATCCACAGCGACACCGCGAGCAGCGCCAGCGAAAAGATGAACGGAAACCGCCACGCCCAGGCCGCCCACGCCGCATCGCTGACCGCCAGCTTGGTCAGCAGCACCACCGCGAGGCTGAGGATGAACCCGCCCGCGACGCTCGCCTGGATGAAGCTGGTGTAGAACCCGCTCTTCCCGGGCGGCGAGTGTTCCGCGACATAGATTGCCGCCCCGCCATATTCGCCGCCCAGCGCCAGGCCCTGGAGCACGCGCAGGAAGATGATGATGCCCGGCGCCCACAACCCGATCTGCGCCGCCGGCGGCACGAACCCGAC
Source organism: Pseudomonadota bacterium (assembly GCA_018240825.1). Taxonomy (GTDB): domain Bacteria; phylum Pseudomonadota; class Alphaproteobacteria; order Sphingomonadales; family Sphingomonadaceae; genus Sphingomonas. Next base: position 5,617 of record JAFEEZ010000111.1, read on the forward strand.
CCCGGCGGTCGCGATGCCCATCAGCGTGATCGTGACGAGGAAGGTATATTTGCGCCCCAGCCGGTCGCCGAGAAACCCGAACAACGCCGCGCCGAACGGCCGGAACCCGAACCCGACCGCGAACCCGGCCCAGACCAGCACCATCCGCACCGTCTCGTTGTCCGACGGCACGAATGTCCTGCCGATGACCGACGCCAGCGTGCCGTAGATGAAGAAATCGTACCACTCGAACAACGTGCCGAGCGACGACGCCGCGATGACGAGACGGATGTCGGAAGGCGAGGGATCGGGCCGCAATTCTTCCGGTGCCAGCGTCGCCATTCGATCCCCCCCTCCCCAGTTGAGATAATCCTACCGTTTCCGGACGGGAATGGAATACATGCGGTGACGCGCAACCCACCTCTTCGTCACCCCGGCCTTGTGCCTGGGTCCCGCTTCTTTCTTGCGCTGGCAATAGCGGGATCCCGGCTCAGGGCCGGGGGTGACGACCTATTGCGGTCGCTTCAGGCTAAAGGATCGCCACCACGTCGATCGCCTCATCCCGCCCCGGCAACTCGACCTCTTCCCCCTCGCCCGCCCCGATCAACGCGCGCGCCAGCGGCGCCGAAAACGCGATCAACCCAGCGGCGGGGTCGGCTTCGTCGTCGCCGACGATGTGGATGTCACGCTCGCTCCCATCCATCCGGATACGCACGCGGCTGCCGAACGCGATCTCGTCGGCGGGCGGCGGCGGCGCGACGATCGCGGTGACGCGGCGCGTGTGCCAATAGCGCAGGCTCCGCGCGATCTCCTCGTGGCGCGGCTCGTCGGCGGTCGGCTGCTCGGCCTCCAAAGCCGCGATGCGCGCGTCGATCAGCGGGGGGCCGCCTTCGGTGACGAGGTTCGGCCCTGCCGGGATCGGCAGTTCGAAGCGCGGTTCCTTATGCTCCTCGTCCGACTCGCGGCGGAACGCGACGCTCATTCCTTCCGACCAAGCGCGCGGATGATCGCCGAGAAATCGAGCCCACCGTTCCCGGTATCGTTGAACGCCTGATACAATTCCGCCGCCCGCGCGCCCATCGGCGTGTCGGCGCCGACCGACGATGCCGCTTCCATCGCCAGCCGCAGGTCCTTCAGCATCAGCGCGGTCGCGAAGCCGCCCTGGTAATCTCGGTCGGCGGGCGTTTCCGGCCCGACGCCGGGCCACGGCGCGTAGCTCGTCAGCGACCAGCTCTGCCCCGACGATACGCTGGCGATGTCGAAGAATTTCTGCGGGTCGAGCCCGAGCTTGTCGGCGAGCACGAACGCTTCGCACGTCGCGATCATTTCCGCGCCCAGCACCATGTTGTTGCAGATCTTCGCCGCCTGTCCCGCCCCCGACGCACCGGCGTGGATCACCGCCTTGCCCATGTCCGACAGGAACGGCTCGGCGCGGTCGAAGCCTTCCGCGCTGCCGCCGACCATGAAGGTCAGCGTGCCGGCATTGGCCGCGGCGATCCCGCCCGAGACCGGCGCGTCGACCATGGTCAGTCCTTTCGCCAGCGCCGCTTCGCCGACGCGCTTGGCGGTCGCGACGTCGATCGTCGAGCAATCCATCAGGATCGCCGACACGGGCGTCGCGCCGAACACGCTGTCGGCATAGACCGCCTCGACATGCTTGCCTGCTGGCAGCATCGTCACGACCGCCTCGACCCCGCCGCACGCCTCCGCTGCACTCGCGACGGGCAGGCAGCCCGCCGCCTTGGCCTTGTCGAGCGCCTCCGCCGACAGGTCGAACGCGCGGACGTCATGGCCCTTCTTGGCGAGGTTCGCGGCCATCCCGCCGCCCATATTGCCCAGCCCGATGAATGCGACGCGTGCCATTGTTTTCTCCATTGTATCCCCGCGAAGGCGAGGATCCAGACTGGGCTCCCGCCTTCGCGGGAGCACATGACATTATTTACCGGCCCATTTCCCCTGGCGTTTCTCGACGAACGCCGCCATGCCTTCCTTCTGGTCCTCGGTACCGAACAACCCGTGGAACAGGCGGCGTTCGAACTGCACCCCCTGGCCCAGCATCGTCTCGAACGCAGCATTGACCATTTCCTTGTTCGCGAGCACCGCGAGCGGCGCCATGCCAGCGATCTGCGCGGCGACCTTGATCGCTTCGTCGACGAGATCGGCGGCGGGTATAATGCGCGACACCAGCCCGGCGCGCTCGGCCTCCTCCGCATCCATGAAACGACCGGTCAGGCACATCTCCATCGCCTTAGCCTTGCCGATGGCGCGCGTCAGGCGCTGCGACCCGCCCATCCCCGGCGCGACGCCGAGCTTGATCTCGGGCTGGCCGAACTTCGCGGTGTCGGCGGCGAGGATGAAGTCGCACATCATCGCCAGCTCGCACCCGCCGCCGAGCGCGAACCCCGCAACCGCCGCGATCACGGGTTTCCGCGTGCGCGTGAACATCTCCCACCCGGCAAAGTAATTGTCGCCATACATCTCGCCGAACGTTTGCGGCTGCATCTCCTTGATGTCCGCCCCCGCCGCAAAGGCCTTCTCGCTGCCGGTCAGCACCGCGCAGCCCTGACTCGGGTCGGCGTCGAACGCCTGGCACGCCGCAACCAGCTCGTCGAGCACCTGGTTGTTGAGCGCGTTGAGCGCCTGCGGGCGGTTGAGCGTGATCAGCGTGACGCCGCCCCTCTGTTCGACCAGCAGGGTTTCATATTCAGCCATCGATCATTCCTTTGGAGGCAGCGGCGTCCACGCTTGATCGGCGGGGAGCGGCTGGAAATAGGCGTCGACCATTGCGTCGGTAACTTCCGGAGGCGTCGCGGGGGTCCAGCGCGGGTCACCGGTCTTGTCGATCAGCAGCGCGCGAACGCCCTCCGCGAAATCGGGCGCCTGATACATGCGGATCATGATCGCGAACTCCATCCGCATCTCGTCGACGAAATGCAGGTGGCGCGGGCTCTCGACCAGCATCTTGAGCGAGACTTTGCACGAGGTCGGCGAACGCTGGTGAAGCGCGGCGAGCTGCGCCGCCGCCCATTCGCCGCCATCCGCTTCGAGGTCGCGCAGGATGGTCTCGTAATCGTCCGACGCGAACAGCCGATCGATATCGGGCAGTTGCGCGACGATTTTCGCGGGCGGCGGCGGCACCGCCGCGCCGGCGAGGATCGACTCGGTTTTTTCCGGCGTCGCGCAGATCTGCGTCTTTACCGCATCCAGCGCTGCCGACGGCACATAGAAATTGGCCAGCCCCATCGCGACGCAATCCGCCCCGTCGAGCCGCGCGCCGGTCAGCGCGAGATACTGCGCGCTCCGCCCCCTGAGCCGCGACAGATACCGCCCGCCGCCAACATCGGGGAACAGCCCGATCGTCGTCTCGGGCATTGCGAACACCGTCCGCTCGGTCGCGACGCGATAGCGGCACGGGCACGAAATCCCGACACCCCCGCCCATCGTCACCCCATCCATGAACGCCACGCCCGGCTTGGGGTACGTATACATGAGGTGGTTCAAGCGATATTCGTGAAAGAAGAACTCGCGCCCGACCGTCGCGCCCTGCGGCACGTCCTTCGCGATCGTCACCACGTCGCCGCCCGCGCAGAAGCCGCGGCCCTCGGCATGATCGATCAGCACGATCCGCACGTCGGGGTCTTGCCGCCAATCGAGCAGCGCGCGCGTCATCGCCTGCACCATGTCGAGGTTGAGCGAGTGCAACGCCCTGGGCCGGTTGAGCCGCAGCCGTCCGGCGTATTTGTCGACATAGGTGCGTACGTCGTCGGTCGTCATCAGGTTCACGCAAATCCCCCTAGTGCGTGATGGAAACGTACGAGCCCGGCGCCGGCTCGATCGCGTCGGCGGGCCGGCGAGCGGTGACGCGTTTGCCGGAGCCATGTGCGGTCAGCCAGGCGTCCCAGACCGGCCACCACGACCCCTCGTTGCGGGCCGCGCCCGCGAGCCAATCCGCGGCGCTGTCCGGCGCCGCATCGCTGGTCCAGAAGCCATGCTTGTTGGCGGCCGGCGGGTTGATCACCCCGGCATTATGGCCCGACCCGCCCAGCACGAACGTGACCGGTCCGCCGAACAGTTTGCCGCCGTCATACACCGCTTCCCAGGCCGATACATGGTCATCCCTGAGCGCGATGAGAAAGATTGGCGTCTTGACCGCGCTCAGGTCGATCTCGACCCCGCCGACCGCGAACCCGCTCCTTTCCTTAAGCGCGTTGTTGGCGAGCAGGCCGCGATTGTAGCTTTTGAGGAACGCATGCGGGATGCGCGCGCCGTCTTCGAACCAGTAAAGCAGGTCGCTCGGCGGGGCGTCCCGGTCGAGCAGGTAATGGTTGATCACCGACGACCAGATCAGGTCGTTCGATCGCACCGCGGCGAACAATTGCTGCAACTCGGTCGAATCGATGAACCCCTGGCGTTCGAGATGCCCTTCGAGCGCCTCCAGATGCGCTTCGTGCACGAACGCCGCCCAGTCGCGCATGTCGGCGAAGTCGACCATGCTGCCGATCAACGTCGCGGTGTTGATCTCGTCTGCACGGCCTTTCGCCGCCAGCCAGGCCAGCGCGACCGACACCAGTGTCCCGCCAAGACAGAAGCTGAACAGGTCGATCCTGGCGGCCTTCGCGCGCTGCCGCGCCTGCCCGATCGCCTCGACGATGCCGTCGAGCACATATTGCTCGACGCCGCAGTAACGATGGCTTTCGTCCGGGTTGATCCATGAAATGACGAACACCGTCCGCCCCTGATCGACCAGCCACTTGACCAGGCTCGACTTGGGCTGGAGGTCGATCATGTAGAATTTGTTCACGAGCGGGGGCACGTAGAGCAAAGGTTCGGCCGCGACGTCGTTGGTCGCGGGATCGTACTGAATCAATTGGAACAAATGGTTCTGGAATACGACGCTCCCCGGCGTCGCGGCGATTGTCTTGCCCTTTTCGAACGCGTCCGTGGTACGGCGGCGGACGATGCCTTTCCCTTCTGCGACATCCTCGATCAGATGCGCGAAGCCTTGAGCCAGGTTCGCGCCGCCGGTCTCTAAAGTGCGCTTGACCACCTCGGGATTGGTCATCGCGAAGTTGGTCGGCGCGATCGCGTTGAGATACTGATCGACCAGAAAATCGATCATCGCGGCGTTGGGCGCGTCGCCTTTTTCCGCGACCGCCGCGACCGAGCGGATCTGTTTCGAGGCAAGCAGGTACGCGTCGCGGATCGTGCGGTAATAGGGATTGTCCTGCCATTCGGGCGAGGCGAAGCGGCGGTCGCGCGGTTTTTCAGCGTCGGGCTGGAGCAGGAACGCCGAGATCCAGAAGTCGCCCCATTCGCGCGCCGCCTGGAGCTGCACGTCGAGCAATTGCTGCGGATTGCGCCCGAGCCCGACCGCGAAGTCCGACATGGTCCGCATCAGCGCGAGCGGATCGTAGGGCCGCGTCGCCGAACGCTTGACCGGCGCGCGCGCCGCCCGCGTCATCGCGTCGGTGATACTGGCCAGCGCATCCTGCCAGAGCGCGGCGGGGGATTGTTCGGTCATGTTGTCATTGGCGGGTCAGATCGCGGCCGACGATCATCCGCATCACCTGGTTGGTGCCTTCCAGAATCGAATGGACGCGCAGGTCGCGCCAGAAGCGTTCGATCGGATAGTCCCGCAGATAGCCGTACCCGCCATGGAGCTGAAGCGCGCGGTCGACGATCGACGAGCCGTTATCGGTCGCCAGCCGCTTCGCCATCGCCGAGAATCGCGACTTGTCGGGCGCGTTCGCTGTGACCTTGGCCGCCGCCATGTAAAGCAACGCACGCGCCGCCTCGAGGTCGGTCGCCATGTCGGCGAGCATGAATTGCGTGTTCTGGAAATCGGCGACGGGCTGGCCGAATTGCTGGCGTTCCTTGGTGTATTTCACCGCTTCGTCGAGGCAGCGTTGCGCCCCGCCCAGCGAGCACGCCCCGATATTGAGCCGCCCGCCGTCGAGCCCCGCCATCGCGAAGCGGAACCCGTCGCCCTCCGCGCCGACGCGGTTGGCGACCGGCACGCGGCAATCCTCGAAAATCACTTGCGCGGTGGGGCTGGCGTTCCAGCCGAGCTTTTTCTCGGGCGCGCCGAACGACAGGCCCGGCGTGCCCTTTTCGATCACCAGGCAGGAAATGCCCTTGGACTTCTCCTCCGACGTGCGCACCATGCAGACGTAGATGTCGTTATAGCCCGCGCCCGAGATGAACTGCTTGACGCCGTTGAGCACGTAGTGATCGCCGTCGAGACGCGCACTGGTCTTGAGCGCCGCGGCGTCGGAGCCCGAACCGGGCTCGGTCAGGCAATAGCTCGCGATCTTTTCCATGCTGACCAGGTCGGGGAGGAAGCGATCCTTGATCTCCTGCCCGCCGAAGCGATCGATCATCCACGTCGCCATGTTGTGGATCGAGATATAGGCGCTGGTCGCGGGGCAACCGTACGCCATCGCCTCCATGATCAGCGCCGCTTCCAGCCGCCCGAGCCCGATCCCGCCCGATTCCTCCGACACATAAATCGCCCCGAACCCGAGCTCGCCGACCGCCTTCCACACATCGACCGGATAGTGGCTCTTTTCGTCCCACTCCGCCGCGAACGGCGTGATGCGGTCCGCGGTGAATTTGCGCGCGAGCTCCTGAATTTCGCGCTGGTCATCGGTCAGGTCGAACTGGTTGGTCATTTGGTGTTGGTCTCTGCGTCGCCCGGCGCATCGCCGTCGTCGGCGGGAACGTCGGTGATATTGGCGTCATCCGACAGATTAGCCTCGTCGAGCGCCGTAATGTTGGCGGCATTGTCGTTGGCTGTCCCCTCCGGCGCCTCGGTCTTGTGGCACCCGGCGATCGCCAGCGCGCCCGCAGTGAGGATGAGCAGTTTTCTCACATCTGTTCTCCCGATCTGTCAGCCCGGCATAATGGAGCGCCGATCCCAAAGCCATAATGCGTGGGGAACGCTCATCCCATCGTCGGGATGACGAACGCGTTGCCGCCGTCGGGCGATCCATCGGGCCAGCGCTGGGTGATCGTCTTGACCTTGGTCCAGAACTTGACGCCTTCCATGCCGTGCTGGTTGGTGTCGCCGAACGCCGATCGCTTCCACCCGCCGAACGTGTGGTACGCGACCGGCACCGGGATCGGCACGTTGATCCCGACCATGCCGACATTCACGCGCGCGGCGAACTCGCGCGCGGCGTGGCCGTTGCGCGTAAAGATCGCGACCCCGTTGCCGTATTGATGCTCGCTCGGCAGGCGAAGCGCGGTCTCGAAATCGGGCGCGCGGACGATCTGGAGCACGGGCCCGAAAATCTCTTCCTTGTACGATTCCATGTCAGGCGTGACGTGGTCGAACAGGCTCGGGCCGATGAAGAAACCCTCCTCGTGGCCCTGCAAGCTGAAGCCGCGCCCGTCGACGACCAGCTCGGCGCCTTCATCGACGCCCTTCTGAATCCAGTTCTCGACGCGCTGCTTGTGCGCGGCGTTGACCACCGGGCCGTAATGCGCATCGGCATCGGTCGACACGCCGACGCGTAACGCGCCGATCGCCGGGATGAGCTTTTCGCGCAACGCATCGGCGGTCTTGTCGCCCACGGGCACGACGACCGGCAACGCCATGCACCGCTCGCCGGCCGAGCCGAACGCCGCGCCCGCCAGATCGGCCACGACCTGGTCGAGGTCGGCGTCGGGCATGATGATACCGTGGTTCTTGGCGCCGCCCATCGCCTGGACTCGCTTCCCCGCCGCAACGCCGCGCGAATAGACGTAATGCGCGATATCGGACGAGCCGACGAAGCTCACCGCGCCGATCGCCGGATGATCGAGGATCGCATCGACCATTTCCTTGTCGCCGTGCACGACCTGGAAGATGCCCTCGGGCAGCCCGGCCTCAAGGAACAGCTCCGCGAAGCGCACCGGCACTGACGGATCGCGCTCGCTGGGCTTGAGGATGAAGGCGTTGCCGCACGCGACCGACACCGCACCCATCCACAGCGGGATCATCGCCGGAAAATTGAACGGGGTGATCCCGGCGGTGACGCCGATCGGCTGGCGCATCGAATAGACGTCGATTCCCGGACCGGCGCCCTGCGTGTATTCGCCCTTGAGCGCGTGCGGAATGCCGGCCGCGAATTCGACCACGTCAAGCCCGCGCTGCACGTCGCCGCGTGCGTCGGCGACCACCTTGCCGTGCTCGGACGCGAGCGTGTGCGCCAGTTCCTCGATATTGGCCTCAACCAGCTCCTTGAACTTGAACATCACGCGCGCGCGCCGCTGCGGGTTGGTCGCCGCCCAGCCCGGCTGCGCCGCCTGCGCCGCCGCGACGGCGCGATCGAGATCGGCCTGCGTGCCCAGCGTGACCGACGCCTGGATCTTCCCGGTATTGGGGTCGAACACGTCGCCCGTGCGTCCGCCGGGCCCGCCCCGATGGCCAACGATATGGTGGTCGATGATACGCATAAAATCTCCTGCGGCCGAAAACGCGGCTCGGTGAGTCGCTTGTAATTTAATTACTCCGGCACAAGCACCTTACGCTGTCGGTGGTCAAGCCGCTCGACCGGAATGCAGATCGGGTGGCCGGGGATCGCGATCAGGCGCACGCCGAACAGCGCGCCCAGCTTCTCGGGCGTCAGGATATCGGCCGCGGAGCCAGCGGCGGCGATCGCCCCGCCCGCCATCAGGATCACGTCGTCGGCGACGCGCGCCGCTTGCGCGAGGTCGTGGAGCACGACCGCCACCCCCGCTCCGCCGCGCGCGACAGCGCGTACCCGGTCGAGCAGGTCGAGCTGGTGCGCGGGGTCGAGGCTCGCCAGCGGCTCGTCGGCGAGCAGCCAGTTGGGCTCGCCCGCCAGCACGCGCGCAAGCAGGACGCGCGCACGCTCGCCGCCCGACAGCTCGCCGACGCGGCGGCCGGCCAGCGCCGCGGTGTCGGTTGCGTTCAACGCCGCGGCGATTGCCGCCTCATCATGCGCATTGCGATGCGGCAGGCGACCGAGCGCAACGACATCGTGCGCGGTCATGTTCCAGGCGACATCGCCGGCCTGCGGCAAATAACCGATTGCGCGGGCGCGCGCCGGTCGATGCATCGCGTCGATGCCCTGCCCATCTATCGCAACCGATCCGCTCGACGGCCGCGCCAATCCGCCCGCGACGCGCAACAGGCTGGTCTTGCCCGCGCCGTTGGGGCCGAGGATCACCGTGACTCGGCCCGGCGCAATGCTCGTCGTTACGGCGTCAAGCACGCGCCGGCGCCCGAGATCGAGCGTGACGCCGTCAAGGGTCAGCGCCATTGCCGCCCTCCTTCGCGAAACAGCAGCGCCAGGAAGAACGGTGCGCCGATCAACGCCATCACTACGCCGAGCCGCACCTCGCCTGCCCCCGGCGCCAACCGGCACAAGCTGTCGGCCGCGAGCGTCAGCGCCGCCCCTCCCAGCATGCTCGGCGCGAGCAATACCGACGGCCGCGCCCCGAACACCGGACGCAACATATGCGGCACGACCAATCCCACGAACCCCACCACCCCCGTCACCGCGACGCCTGCGCCGACCGCGAGCCCGGTCCCGAGCACCACCGTCCAGCGGAGACGCGTGAGATTCGCGCCGAGCGACCGCGCCGCATCCTCGCCAAGCGCCAACGCGTCGAGCGCGCGGCCGGTGGTCAGCAGCACCAGGACGCCTGCGGCCAGGAACGGCGCCGCGAGCATTACGTCGTTGATCCCGCGATCGGTCAACGCGCCCATCAGCCAATCGATCGCCTCCGCCACCGCATAGGGATCAGGCGCGATCGAGATCAGGAACGCGGTCAACGCGCCCGCCAGGCTCGCGAGCACGGTTCCCGCCAGCACGAACACCACCGGACTCTCCGCCCGCGCGGTCAGCAGCCCGAGCAGCGCCATCGCTCCGCCCGCCCCCGCCATCGCCCAGCCGAACTGGCCGAGCCCGTCCGCGAAGCCGCCAACGCCGAACACAATCGACGCGACCGCGCCAAGAGCGGCGCATGACGACACGCCGATCACGGTCGGGTCGGCGAGCGGGTTGCGGAGGTACCCTTGGAGCACAGCTCCCGACAGGCCGAGCGCAGCGCCAAGCAGCGCGCCGAGCAGCGTCCTCGGGATGCGCAATTCGATCACGATCGCCCAGCGCGGGTCGTCGCCCGTCCACGCCGCCAATGACAGCCATTGCTTGCCTGCGGCCAGCGACAGCCCGATCATCGCGAGCGTCAACGCCGCGAGCAACGCGAGGCGAAGCGTCCGGCTCATCGCGCCATGCTCGCACGGATCGCCGCAAGCCGTCGCATCGCCGGAACGATCGTCGGTCCGCCGCAATTGACCAGACTACGGGGGAAGACGGCTTCCACGACCGGTAATCCCGCCCGCGCCAGGACACGACGGCGCAATACCGCGGTACGCCCGCCGAGGTCGGGGGCGAGGATCAGCGCGGGCGGGCGACGGACAATTTGCTCGATCGGCGCGGATCGCGACATATCGGCCCGCGGCGACGCAAACCCGGCACGCTCAAGCATCTCGGTCAGCAAGGTCGGCCCGCCATTGGCGAAATCGCCGGCGATGAACAGCAAGGCGGCGGGTCGCGCAGTATCCTTCGGCGCCGCCGCGACGACCGCCGCGTCGATCCATGCGATAAGCCGCTCGCCCGCGGCTTGCGTGCCCAGCGCCGCCGCGACGGTGCGAATCTGATCGCGGCTGGCGGCGATGGTCGTTGGCGAGTCGAGCAGCAGCACCTTCATGCCAAGCTTCTGATACGCGCGCAGCGTGCTTGCCGGCGTGAGGCTGGAGGCGAGTACGAGATCGGGTTTGAGCGCGATGACCTCCTCCGCGGTTCCCGCCGTCCCACGAAAGCGCCGCGCGACACCGAGCGGGATCGAGGTCGCCGCGGTCTCCTGCGAATAGTGGCTGATCGCGGCGATCCGCTCCGGCGGCGCCAGCGCGAGCAGCAACTGGTCGGCGCACGGATTGGTCGAGACGATGCCGCCGGTGCGGGGGGGCTGCGCGGTGCAGCTCGCCAGCGCCAGCGCGATCAAGGCGACCGCTCGCCTCAATCGAACTTCAGCCTGATGCCGCCATAGGCCGCGCGGCCCGGCGTGCCGTACCCGCGCACGACGGTGTAGCGTTCGTCGAACAGGTTATCGACGCGGCCGTAAAGCGCGAGCCGGGCGCCGATTGGCAGTTCGGCGCGGACGCCCGCGACAACATAACCGTCGAGGCGGTTGACATTCCCCGCGTCGTCGAAGCTGTCGCCGACCGCGAGGACGGTCGCGCCGATCGTGAGCTTGAACGGCGTCGTCCAGTCGATCGACGCGCTGACCGACTGACGCGGGCGGCGCGCCAGCTGCTTGCCGAAATTGCTTCCGGCCGAGCGGTTGATCGAATTGATAAAGCTGTAGGCGCCGCTCAGCGCCAGCCGGTCGCTCGGCCGCGCGTTCAGCCCGATCTCCAGCCCCTGCGCCCGCGTCCGCGCGATGTTGCCGTAGATAAATGCGCCCGGATCGAAATCGATCTGGTTGCGCGTGTCGCGATGAAACCAGGTCGCGCTGACCGTCAGCGCATTGCCGATCAGCCTCTGCTCGATCCCGGCGTCATAGCTGCGCGCCGTTTCGGGCTGAAGGTCGGGATTGCCGAATCCGAACCGACCGAACAACTGATACAATGTCGGCGCCTTGAACCCCTCCGTATAGCTTGCGCGCATCATCGTCCCGGTGGGCAGCGCATAGACTGCATTGGCGCCGAACGTCGTGTGCCCGCCATAGGCCGAATCGTCGTCGTAGCGAACGCCGCCGGTCAGCGTCAGGCGATCGATAGGGGTCAGGATGGCCTCCCCGTACGCGCTGGTCGTGTCGCGCGACACAAATACGCTGCCGTCGTTGAACCGCGTGTTCTCGCGCTCCGCCCCCGCGACCAGCCGGATGGCGTCCGACGCCTGCCAGTCGCCCTGATATTCGTAGCGCTCCGACCGGCCCCGCGCGAAGAAGATCGGCGCAGCGCCCGCGGTCGGATCGAAATTGTCGCGGTTGATGTCGGCGATCGTGAAGGCGACCCTGTTCTTGAACTGCCCCAGCCGGATGTTGAGCCCGGCATAGCCGTACAGCTCCTGCGTCTTGGCAAATTCGGCGTCGTCGACCGGCAGGAACGGCGCGGTGAAGGCGAAGCCGTCGATATCGGCCCGGCTGTTGGCGTAATAGCCGCGCAGGTCGAGGCTGATCGCGTCGGTAATGTCCACGGCGACCCGCAAGGTGCCGCCATATTGGCGGTAGCCATCACGCTCAGTGCCGCTCGCCGCCGCCGAAATGCCGTCCGTGCGCAGATAGCCCGCGTTGAGCGACCCCGAGAAGCGCCCCGCCTTGCCCGATACGCCCGCGTTCGCGAACACGCTGTCGAAGCTGCCATATTCGGCGTTGGCGCGCGTCTGGAACCCGTCGGTCGGCGCGGCGGTGACGACGTTGACGACGCCTCCGATCGCCTGGCTGCCCCACGGCACCGAGTTCGGCCCGCGCAGCACCTCAACCCGCTCGACCGATCCCGACAACAAATTTGCGAAGTCGAATCCGCCGCTCGGCGACGATGGATCGTTGACGCGCACGCCGTCGATCAGCGTCAGTGTCTGTTCGCCCTCCGCGCCGCGGATGCGCACCGCTGTGAAATTGCCGAGCCCGCCGTTGCGCGTCATCGTGACGCCGGGCGTGGTCGCGAGCAGTTCGGCGATCGACACGATCTGGCGCTGGTCGATCTTCTGGCGATCAATAACGGTTACCGCTTGGCCGATATTTTCGGGATATTCTGCGACACCGGTTGCGGAAATGACGATGTCGGTGCGCTTGGTCCAATCAGCGACGACGACGTTATTAGCTGTCGGCGCGTCCTGCGCCCGCGCGATGTTCGTGGACGCGATGACGGCGAATGCCGACGCGGTTAAAATCGATTTGTTCAGCATTGGACATGACCCCTAAAGAGGGCCTTCGGCCGAGGTGCCAACATGCTCCCCGGCCAGCCGGCCCGGTTCATGTCGTTCACGCGAGGGTATTCCCTCGTCCGCCCGGCACACCCCGTCCGCGCGAAGGATCGACCGCGGCGGGCAGGTCTCCTGGCTCCCGGGTCGCCGCTGTCGCCTCACCTTCCCGGCTTCCGCCAGTGGCATATCGAGGCGACCGCTATCCGGTCACAGTTGCGGGGGCAGCGCCGGTCTCGTCACCGGACTTCCCTCTTGCTCCGCCTCGCGGCGAACCCGTCACGGCGACTGTTTAGGCGTGTCGCTGCGGCGCGGCAAGGTCGTCTCAGAATCCGAACGATTGCTGACCCGATGGTTTCGGCGGCCTCGGGCCGGCGGTGGTCTCGACGCCTTCGAGCGCGAGCATCCGCGCCTTCGCCACCGACCCGCCGGGCGCGGAAAATCCGCCGACCTTGCCGCCCGCCGCCAACACGCGGTGGCACGGCACGATCAACGGAATTGGGTTGTTCGCCATCGCCTGGCCGACATCGCGCGCGAATTCTGGCCCGGCGCCGAGTTGTTTGGCCACCGCGCCATAAGTCGTGCTCTCGCCCCAGCCGAGCGCACGCACGGCATCATACACCCGCGCGAAAAATGGTGACTGCTCCCCCAGATCGATCGGCAC
>JAFEEZ010000112.1 GCA_018240825.1 Pseudomonadota bacterium
ACGGCTATTTTTTCGAAGTCAACGAGCGCGTCGCGTGACCGAACTCGCCGCGTTCGACGCGCTTTCGTACGGCAAGGCCGTCGACGACAGCGTCAAACCGAAAGGGCGATCATGAGCGGTGTGCGTTTGCAGCGCGCCAATCACGTCGTGGCCGATCTCGACCGCGCGCTCGCCTTCTACAAGGGCGTGCTGGGATTCGACGTGACGTTCACGCTGCCGCCCAACCCCGACAGCTATTCCTACGCCGTGTTCGACATTCCGCGCGACGCGGTGATGCGGTTCTGCGTGCTGTCGACCGCGACGCAGGAACGCGTGATGGCGCTGACCGAGGTCGGTGGTATCGCTCTGCCCGGACCGACGCATCCGCGACGTTCGGCGATCGTGCTCGAAATCGACGATCCCGACGCGGTAACGGCCGGCGCGCGCTCGCTCGGGCTGACCGTGTATCCGGAAGAGGTGCTGCGGACGAAGGATGGGCGTATCGGCCGCGAAATCGGTATCGTCGATGCGGACGACAATCTGATCGTCATTTACAAGATCACGGGGGCATGAGCATTCCGGTCGACGCGCGCCCAGCCTATCCGTCGCCTGTGACGGCCTGGACGATGGTGGCCCTGCTCACCCTCGCGTACATTGTCAGTTATCTCGATCGCTCGATTCTGGGCGCGCTGGTCCAGCCGATCAAGGCGGACCTGGCAATCAGCGATGAAAGCATGGGATATCTCAGCGGCATCGCATTCGGGATTTTTTACGGCGTCATAGGGCTGCCGCTTGGCTGGCTCGCGGACCGGCGGCGGCGGACGCGGATCGTCGCCTCGGGCGTGACGCTGTGGAGTTTCGCGACCGTTGCATCGGGGTTGGCGCGCGGGTTTGGCCAGTTGTTCGTCGCGCGGATGGCGGTCGGCGTCGGCGAAGCCGTGCTCAGCCCCTGTGCAATGTCGCTGATCGGGGACAGCTTTCCGCCCGAAAAACGCGGGAAACCGGTTGGCGTCTATTCGACGGCGCTTGCGCTTGGAGTCGGCGTGTCGGGCCTGATCGGCGCGTTGGTGCTGTCGGTCGGCAAGGATGGCGTGACGCTGCCGCTGCTCGGTGCGCTCAAGGCGTGGCAATTCGCCTTCGTCGTCGTGGGTCTGCCGGGGTTGGTCCTCGCGCCCTTGTTCCTGTTGCTGCGCGAACCGGTGCGGCGCAGCGACGCCGCGACGCCGAGCGGATTTACCGAAGCCTTCACCCTGCTCGGTCGCAATTTCTGGGCGTTGGGCGGCGTCATGCTGCTGACGGCGGTGATGACGACGATCGCCTATAGCCAGTTTTTCAACGTTGCCGCCTTCGCGCGCACTTACGGTTGGGATGCGAAGGATTATCTCAAGATCAACGGATTGCTCAACCTGATCATCGGTCCGTTCGTCGTGATCGCGGCCGGCGTCGTGATCGATCGGCTGCGCGCACGCGGCATCGGCGATGCGGCGTTTCGCGTGCTGGCTTTCGCCTTCGTGCCGATGGTCCCGCTCTGCGCGCTCGGACTGTTCATGCCCAACGCTGCGGCCGCGTTCGTCGTGATGGCGAGCGGATCGGTCTGCCTCGGCATCATTACCTCGGCCGCGATCCTTGCCTTGCTCGAAGTGACGCCGGCGCACCTGCGCGGTCAGATCGTCGCGATCTATTACATGACGATCAGCATCCTCGGGCAGGGGCTCGGGCCGACAACGACCGGTATCCTGTCGACGCGGCTCTATGGCGAGGACAACCTGCGCTGGGCGATCGCGACGGTGCCGGTGCTGTACGGCGTAGTGCCGATCGTGTTGTTGCCGATGATCGGACGCGCGTATCGAAAGCGCTTTGCGGAGGTGGCGGCATGAAACATGATGCGGTCACCGCCGGGACGGCCCGGCGCCGGGTCGAGCGGGAAGCGTGTGCGACGCGCATTCCGCACGGATCGATTCGGTCATGGGCCGGCTGGCGATCGTGGCGGCGGTCGACGAATCCCGACGACCGCGGTTTCCAAGGCCGACCGTCAATTCGCGGCGGACGTATGGGATCGCCGGGAGGTTGACGACTTTCTGCCGGCGGCAGGCAATGGATCGGCGGCAAGATCTGGCGAGGACAGGAAGATGGCGAAGGTTGCAACGATAACCGAAACCGGCGGCCCCGAGGTCATTCAGTGGCGCGATGCCGATTTGCCGCCGCCCGCGGCGGGCGAGGTTCGGATGCGAACGACCGCGGTCGGGCTCAACTATATCGATACGTATCACCGCCGCGGCATTTATCCGATCGACCTGCCAAGTGGATTGGGCGTGGAGGCGGCGGGCGTGGTCGAGACCGTCGGCGACGGCGTAACCGCCTTTGCGCCGGGGATGCGCGTTGCGACGTTCGGCCCGATGCTCGGCGCTTACGCGACCGAGCGCAATGTCCCCGCCTACGCGCTGTTCGCGGTGCCGGACGACATTACCGACGAACTCGCGGCGGCGGCGCTGCTGAAGGGCTGCACCGCCGAATTCCTGGCGGATCGCGCCGCAAAAATCGCGCCAGGAGACTGGGTGCTGGTCCACGCCGCCGCGGGCGGCGTCGGGTTGATCCTTACGCAATGGTTGAAAGCGCGCGGCGCCCGGGTGATCGGCACGGTCGGCGACGAGGAAAAGGCCAGGCTGGCGCTCTCCGCCGGGGCCGAGGAAGTGATCCTCTACCGCACCGATCCGATCGCCGAACGGGTGCTTGCGATCACCGGCGGCGCGGGAGTGCGCGTGACGTATGACGGAATTGGCCGCGACACCTGGGAGGCGTCACTCGATGCGACTGGCGTTCGGGGCCTTATCGTCAGTTACGGAAATGCGTCAGCCCCCGTGACGGGTATTTCGCTCGGGATACTCGCGACCAAGGGTTCGCTCTACAATACGCGGCCCATGCTCTATCATTATTACGCGGACCCGGCCGAACGGGTTGCGGGGGCAGAAGCGCTGTGGGGCATGATCAGGTCCGGCGCGGTCGAGGTCACGATCGGCCAGCGGTATCCGTTGCTCGATGTAGCCCGCGCGCACGAGGACCTGGAGGGACGCAAGACGACCGGGTCCACTGTGCTGACACCTTAGCGCGAGGCGAGCGCGCCGAACGGCCGTCGACATCCGTACGCCGCGTCGTTGTTCAGCCGATCTCGATCAGTTCAAGGAGTTCGCCCGCGCTGCCGACCACAGTAGCGGCGCGGCGGCCGCCGTAAACCGGGCCGTTACGCGCGGCCGGCGTCGTGATGAAGTCAAGCCCCGTGCGGTCGAGGCTATCCACCGCCAGCGTCACAATCGCGTTGCCAGACGGCAGCATACCGTCCGACCGCGCGCGCGCGGTTGCTTGCGGCGGGTAATCGTCGATCTCGACAATCGGCATCCGCCCTTTTTGCGCCATGGTCAGCCCGTGCAGCGTGTCGAGCGGCGCGCCGAACGCGCGGCTGATCATCGTGTAAGGGATCATATAGGTCCCGCCCTCTTCCAGACCGAGCCGGTCACGATACCAGGCGAAGGTCGCAGCGCGGTCGGGCGTCGCGAGAATGACGATGAACAAACGGTCGACCGGCGACTGCGCGGGCGGCAGGTCGGAGGTCGGCGTGTCGGAACGGACTTCGTTAAGATAAATCATCTCGCGCCCGCGGCCGAGCATCTGCATTGCGACGAAATAGGGCAAGCCGGGAATTTCCCGCGGGCTCCCGACGATCTCGAATCCACTCCCGGCAAGCTTGGCGGGCCAGCCGAACACGTCCTGCACCGTGATCTCGAACGCCGCCCAGCCAAAGGTGCGGGTCGGCGAGAAATCCGCCGGTAGCGGCTGTTCGACGATCCGCAGCGTGCACGGCGTGCCGCTTTGCGGCTGGAGCGCGGCATAGCGCGCGCCGGCATTCGCCGGGCAGCCCCAGCTCGCTGCGAGGTCGGCGGGAAGCTTCCCTGCTTCCACCACCTGCAACCCCAGCGAGTCGCGATAATCGCCGAGCGCCGCGTCGAGATCGGGCACCGTTGCGGCGCCGCCGAGGATGCGGCCATGGGTGAGGAAATCGCTCATCGAAAATCGGGTTTCCGCTTCTCCAGAAACGCGGTCACGCCTTCCGTGAAATCCGGCAGCGTGAATGCGTCGGCGAAAAGCTTTCCGGTCAGGTGGTCGTCATGCGTCTGGCCATCGAGGATGCGCCGCACCATGGCTTTCGTCTCGCGCGCCGTATGCGGTGAGTTGGCGGCGATGGTGTCGGCGAGCGCAAACGGATCGGCATCGAGCAGGTCGACCAGTCCGATACGATGCGCTTCCGTGGCGTCGATCAGCCCGGCGGTGAACAGGATGCGCTTGGCCTGGGCCGGGCCGACCAGATCGACCAGCAGCTTGGTGTCGTGGAGCGAATAGACGAGGCCGAGCTTCGCCGGCGTGATCCCGAACCGCGCCGCCGCGGTCGCAATGCGCAAGTCGCACGCGATCGCCAATCCGCAGCCGCCGCCAACGCAATCGCCCTCGACGAAGGCGATCGTCGGCTTGGGCGCGCGCGATAATATGGTCTGCGCGGCGACGATCGCAGCCTGATTCCTGGCGCGCCAGGCGGAATCGCGTGCGCCGGCGGCGAACTCGTTGATGTCCGCGCCCGCGGAAAAGGCGCCCGGTTCGGCTGCACGCAGCATCAGGACGCGCGCGTCATCGTCGGCCATCGCCCGGCCGATCAGATCCGGGAACGCCTCCCACATGGACTGATCGATCGCGTTGCGTTTCGCTGCGCGGTCGATGACGAGGTGCGCGACGCGACCGTGGGTTTCGAGACGCAGCGTCATGCGGGTTCGATTGCGGCGAAATGCCGCGCGATCTCGCCGCGTGTCGCTATCCACACGCCGTCGTGCGCGCGAACGTGCTTCAAGAATTCCTCGAGCGCCCAGATGCGGCCCGGCCGGCCGATGATGCGCAGGTGCAGGGCCAGCGACATCATCTTCGGATTGCCCGCCGTCCCTTCGCGATACATCTGGTCGAAGCAACCCCGCGCATAATCGAGCCAGCTGGCGGGGGTGTAGGCGGGATCGGTCCACATCTTCATGTCGTTGGTGTCGAGCTGGTAGGGAACGATCACGATCGCCTTGCCGGGAACCGTGTCGCGATCCCAGAACGGTACGTCGCCCGAATAGTCGTCCATATGATAGTCGAACCCCTCTTCCACGAGGAGACGCCGCGTATTGTCGGTGTGAAAATAGCGCGACAGCCAGCCAAAGGGGCGCTCGCCGGTGGTCGCCTCTATCGATGCGACGGCCTTGCGGATAAAGTCGCGCTCGGCTGCTTCGTCCATCTTGAACTGATGCACCCAACGCCAGCCATGACTGACCGGCTCGTGGCCAAGCTCGCGGATCGCGGCGCCCAGCTCGGGGTGATTTTCGAGGCTCAGCGCCGCGACGGTCCAGCTTGCCTTTACGTCATAATCACGCAGCAGCTTCACGACGCGGGGCGCGCCCGCCTTAATGCCATAAAGATAGTTGGATTCGTTGCCGTAGTTGCGGATCGGCGATTTGATGTGGATGCCGAGTTCGTCCACCGGCTCCATCCCGCGGTCGCCCCGCGCGATGGTCATCTCCGATCCTTCCTCGACATTGACCACGACGCTGAGCGCGATCTTCGCGCCGCCCGGCCAATCCATCCGTTCTTCGCGCATCAATGCATTTCCTCCCCGCCCGACACATTGAGCGCTTCGCCGGTGACGTAAAAGGCGTCGTCGCTGGCCAGCCAGGCGCAGGCGGAAGCGGTGTCGCTGGCGAGGCCGGGGCGGCCCATCGGGTTCTTGGCCGCCATGTTCTTCAGATACGCCTCGACGCTGTCGAAGCCGAGGAGCTTCGAAAAATAGGCGTTCTGCTGCGCGCCCAGGCCGGTTGTGACGTGATTGGGACAGACCGCGTTGACGGTGATGCCGTGCGTGCCGAGTTCGACCGCCGACGCGCGCGTCAAGCCGATCATGCCGTGTTTCGAACTGACATAGGCGGGAAGGTGAGGGAACCCTGTCTTGGCCGCCTGACTGGCGATGTTGATGATGCGGCCGCCTTTGCCCCCGGCGATCATCGCCCTGGCGGCGGCCTGGGTGCAGTAGAACGCGCCGGACAGATTGACCGCGATAACCCTTGCCCAATCGGCCGGATCGACCTCGAGCAACGGCTTCATCATGAAGCCGATACCGGCATTGTTGACCATCACGTCGACCGACCCGAACGCTGCGACTGCGCCGTCCACCAGCGCGCGGCATTGCGCCGCATCGGACACATCGCAGGCGATGACTTCGACCTTCGCGCCGCGGCCGCGCAGTTCGCGCGCGACGCCTTCGACCTCGCCGGCGATCGCGACGTCGGACACTACGCAGTTCGCGCCTTCGTCGGCAAAGCGTTGCAGGATCGCCTGGCCCAGCCCCTTTTCGCGGCCCGATCCGGTGACGACGATCGTTTTGCCGACGAAGCGCATCACAGATCCTCGGTCAGAACGAATTGCGGGTTTTCGGCGAATTCGCCGAACTTTGCCGCAACCTTCTGAAATTCGGGGTCGCTGACGTCGGCGACGAATGGGTCCATCCCATGAATGTCGATCACCTCGATATATCGGTAGGGCGAAGCCGCATCGGAGCCGAACAGGCCGGTTGCGCGGTGGACGGTGAACCTGGCGACGGACGGCAGTGCGTTGACGCCGGGCAGATCGGTGCCGCGGGCCCAGGCCTCGTAATCGGCCGGTTCGACGCCAGGTTTCAGATTGAACAGGCAGATGATCCTCATACGCGGGTTCCTTCGACAAAGTTTGGCGGGCGTCGGTAGGCGGCGAGGGCTGCGTCGAGCCGGCGCGCGGCGGCGAACAGCCCGGCCTCACGTCCACCCTCGGCGACCAACTGTACAGCGACGGGCATTCCGCCGGTGTCGGCTCCGGCGGGGATGCTGAGCGCAGCAAGCCCAGCGATGTTGGCGAGGCAGGTGAAATCGGCCTGATTGGGCGGGGCGGGGAGGTCGTCGGCGAACGCAGCCTGGGGTGCGGTCGGCAGCAGCAGAATCGCGCCGCCCGCCATTGCGCTGCTCAGCGTCGCGGCGACGTCGTCGAGGATCGTCTGGTCAGCCGTCCAGTCCTCGGCCCGGCGATTGACGCCGTAATCGAGCAGCGTGCGCAGGCCCGGCGACAGCGTCGCGTCGTGGGGGGCGAGATGTGCGGCGAGCGCCTTGGCGGTCTTGACGAACCCGGCGAACCGGACTCGAGACAGCGGCCGGTGGAGTGCGATCTCGGCGGATGGCCGCAACGCGTCGAGCGCGCGCCGATAGGCGGCGGACACCCCCGGATCGCAAGCAACCCCGCCAAGCCCGGCGAGGGTGACGATCCCACCGGTCGCGCCATCGCCAAGATCGGACATGACCGTCGCGGCACGTTCCAGCACATCGATCGAGCGCGCCAGCGGGCCGATGCAGTCAAGCGACGCTTCGGCGACCTCCAGGCCGGCCTGGCTGACGCGTTGGTTGGCCGGCTTGAACCCATATACACCGCAATACGCCGCCGGAATGCGCACCGATCCCATCGTGTCGGTTCCGAGCGCGATGTCGCACAGGCCCGCCGCGACCGCCGCGCCGCTACCGCCCGACGACCCACCCGGCGTATGGTCGAGCGCGTGGGGATTATGAGTCCAGCCGTAGAACGGATTGCGGGTCGCCGCGCCGAGCGCGGCCTCTTCCATATTCAGACTACCGGTGATTGCCGCCCCAGCGCGGCGCAGCCGCGCGACCACGTCGGCATCGCGTTCGGCGACGCGGTTGCGATGCGCTTCCAGTCCGCCCGTCCAGGGCAACCCGGCGACGGCGATGTTCGCCTTCACTCCGACCGTCAGACCCGCTAGCGGCCCTTTGCCGAACGCCGCTCGCTCGTCCCAATCGACGAAGGCGGCGAGCGGAGCGTTCGCGACGCGCAGGGCGGCGAAGTCGATCACACGCCGCGCTCGTCGATCAGGCGAATCGGTTTCTGGCGGCTGTCAATCTGGGTCAGCGCGGCGGTTCCCGCCGGCGCGACGAGTTCGATTGCAACTTCGACACCCAGACCTTGCCGCAATAATCCGGCAAGCTGCGCCAGATCCGTCCCACCGCGGCTTTCCAGGATCACGAGCATGTCGTCCCGCTGCGTCGCTGCGTTGCGGGTCAGCCGGCAGACATATTCGCCGGTCAGATCGCGACGGTTTTCGATGATGGCGCCGATCGCATGCGGGAAGACGTTGATCCCGCGCAGCTTGACCATATTGTCGCTGCGGCCCTTGAACCCGGTGATACGCTTGAACGCGATCTGGCCGCGCCCGCTCAACTCGTGCGTGATGTCGTGCGTGTTGAAGCGGATGCAAGGCGCGATATCGTCCTTGAACAGACAGGTGACCACCATGTCGCCGGTCTCCCCCGCGCCGACCGGGGTCGCCGTGTCGACGTCGAGCAGCTCGAGATATTGCGCATCCTCCCAGACATAGAGCCCGTCGCGTTCCGGACCCTCGCCTGCGATGCTGCCGGTATCGCCGACACCGTACCAGTCGAATGCCCTGGCGCCGTGCCACGCCGCCTCGGTCGAAGCGCGGTCTTCAGTGCCCAGATGGCCGATGATCATGCGCAGCGCGATCCGGTCGAACAGCCCTTCGGCCTCGGCCACCTCCGCCAGCTTGCGGATATAGTCGACGAAGCCGACCATCACGCTCACGCCGAAATCGGCGAGCAGATTGACCTGATTGAGCGATCGCGTCTCGATGCCTGTCCCCGCCGACAGGAACAGCGAATTGGTGAAATGCGTCACGGCCTCGCGGATGTAGTGCCCGCCATTGATCATCCCGTGGCCGTAGACCGACTGGACGACGTCGTCGGGCCGCAGGCCCATCCAGCGGTACATCCGACCGACCAGCAGATTGGCGAGTTCGCGCCCTTTCGGCCCAAACATCAAAGGCTGCGGGCGCCCCGTCGTGCCGCTGGTCGTATGAAAAACGACCGGCGTGTCGCCGCGACCGTCGAAATCGCCATAGGGTGGGTGGTCGTTGACCGACGCCATCAAGTCGCTCTTGTCATATACGGGGAGCTTGACGATGTCATCGAGCCCGCGAATGTCTCCGGGCTCGATCCCCTTGGCGCCCCACAGCCGCCGGTAGAACGGGATTTGCCAGCCGCGCGCCATCAACGTAGCGAAGCGCGCTTCCTGGATCGCGCGCAGTTCGTCGCGCGACATCGCGCCGTACGCGCCGATCAGGTCGAGCGGGTAATTGGCGAGCATAGCCTTGGCGTCGAACGCCTCGAAATAGGTCGGAAAAGTCATCGTGGCTCCGTGAACCAGGCAAGGGGATCGTCGAACAGGCGGGACTCGGCTTGCGGCGCGAGCGCGCGGGCAAGGTCGCGTTTCGCCGCGGCTTGCTCGGCCGACAGCGGCGCATCAGGGCTGCCGAGCGTGGCCGGGATGAGATACTCGACGGCCGTGCCGTCGGATTTGGTCACCTTGAGCCGTTGCGGCGACAGCGCGTTCGGGTCGGGATTGCCGTCGTCATTGACGATCACGCGCCCCGCCAGGTCCGCGACCGTCGGATCGGCGAAAGTCGCGTCCGAGAAGCGGCGCGGGTCGATCCTGCCGTCCTGCAGCATCAGCGCGGCGAGCAGCGGCAGGCAGAGCCGCGCATAGGCCGGGGTCATTTCAGTCTGAAACGGCCGCCCGACCAGCCGCTTGATCAGCGGCGGCGCGAACAATTCGATCCATTGCACCTCACCCGGCGCGAGCCCCAATCCGGCGATTGTTCCGAGGGCGCCGTGGCTCGCGCGGCCCGAGGGATAGGGCTTGGTCGACACCTCCGAGATCAACCAGCGCTGGCCGATCGAGTC
>JAFEEZ010000113.1 GCA_018240825.1 Pseudomonadota bacterium
ATCGGGGCCGCTCCTTTTGGGAGCGGCCCTTTTTTCATGTGCAGCGATCATCGCGGCGCGGCGCCGGCCGCGTTGCGTGGTCAGGCGACGCTCAGGCCAAGCTTCCCGTCGCCTTCGTCGACCATCACCGTCTGGCCGTCCTTGACCCCGCCCGACAGGATCAGGTCGGCGAGCGGGTCCTGGAGGTAGCGTTGCACCGCGCGCTTCAGCGGCCGCGCGCCATAGACCGGGTCGTAGCCGACGCGGCCGAGCCAGTCGCGCGCCGCCGGGGTCAGCTCGACTGCGATCTTGCGGTCCGCCAGCAGTTTCGCGACGCGCGCGACCTGGATGTCGACGATCGGGGCCATTTCGCTTTGCCCCAACCGGTGGAACAGCACGATTTCGTCGAGCCGGTTGAGGAATTCCGGGCGGAAGTGCGCGCGGACGATCTCCATCACTTGCGGCTCGACCGACGCAACATCTTCGCCTTCGCCCAGGCCCGTCAGGAATTGCGAGCCGAGGTTCGACGTCAGCACGATGATCGTGTTGGTGAAATCGACCGTGCGGCCCTGGCCGTCGGTCAGCCGCCCGTCGTCGAGCACCTGGAGCAGGACGTTGAACACGTCGCCATGCGCTTTCTCGACCTCGTCGAACAGCACGACCTGATACGGACGGCGGCGAACCGCTTCGGTTAGAACACCGCCCTCCTCATAACCGACATATCCCGGCGGCGCGCCGATCAGCCGCGCGACCGAATGCTTTTCCATGAACTCGCTCATGTCGATGCGGACCATCGCCGAGGCGTCGTCGAACAGGAATTCGGCGAGCGCCTTGGTCAGCTCGGTCTTGCCGACGCCGGTGGGCCCCAGGAACAGGAACGATCCGAGCGGCCGGTTGGGGTCCTGAAGCCCGGCGCGCGCGCGGCGCACCGCGGTCGAGACGGCGCGCACCGCTTCGGCCTGACCGATCACGCGCTTGGCGAGCTGTTCCTCCATCTGGAGCAGTTTCTCGCGCTCGCCCTCCATCATCCGGTCGACCGGGATGCCGGTCCAGCGGCTGACCACCGCCGCGATATCCTCGGCGGTGACTTCCTCGCGAAGCATCGCCGGCCCGGTGGCGGCCTGTGCTTCCTCGAGCTGCTTGGTGAGTTGCGGGATCGTGCCGTACGAAAGCTCGCCGGCCCTGGCGAGGTCGCCCGAGCGCTGCGCTTGGTCGAGCGCGATCCGGGCCTGGTCGAGCTGTTCCTTGAGCTTGGCTTCGGCGCCGATCTTGTCCTTCTCGGCCTGCCATCGCGCGGTCAGTTCGGCCGATTGCTGTTCGAGATTGGCGAGGTCGGCTTCCAGCGTCGCGAGCCGGTCCTTCGACGCCGCGTCGCTTTCCTTCTTCAACGCCTCGCGCTCGATCTTGAGCTGGATGATGCGCCGGTCGAGATTCTCGATCTCCTCGGGTTTCGATTCCACTTCCATCCGGATACGACTGGCCGCCTCGTCCATCAGGTCGATCGCCTTGTCGGGCAGGAAACGGTCGGTGATGTAGCGGTTCGACAGGGTCGCCGCCGACACCAAAGCCGCGTCGGTGATCCGCACGCCATGGTGCAGCTCGTATTTCTCCTTCAACCCGCGGAGGATCGAGATGGTGTCCTCGACCGTCGGTTCGCCGACGAACACCGGCTGAAAGCGCCGCTGGAGCGCCGGGTCCTTCTCGACATATTTGCGATACTCGTCGAGCGTGGTCGCGCCGACGCAATGCAGCTCGCCGCGCGCCAGCGCTGGCTTGAGCAGGTTCGACGCGTCCATGGCGCCCTCGGTCTTCCCCGCGCCGATCAGCTGGTGCATCTCGTCGATGAACAGGATGATATCGCCCTCGGCCGCCTTGACCTCGTCGAGCACGCCCTTCAGCCGCTCCTCGAACTCGCCGCGATATTTGGCGCCCGCGATCAGCGCGCCCATGTCGAGCGCCATCAGCCGGCGGTCCTTGAGCGTGTCGGGCACATCCCCATTGGCGATGCGCAGCGCGAGTCCTTCGGCGATCGCGGTCTTGCCGACGCCGGGCTCGCCGATCAGCGCCGGGTTGTTCTTGGTGCGGCGCGCGAGGATCTGGATCGTGCGGCGGATTTCCTCGTCGCGGCCGATGACGGGGTCGAGCTTGCCCTCGCGCGCGACTTCGGTGAGGTCGCGGGCGAATTTCTTGAGCGCGTCGTAGCGGTCCTCGGCGCTTGCGCTGTCGGCGGTGCGCCCGCCGCGCAACTGGTTGATCGCGGCGTTCAGCCCTTCCGGCGTCGCGCCCGACGCCTTGATCGCCTTGCCCGCCGCGGTGTTGAGGCTCAGCGCCAGCGCGACCAGCAGCCGCTCGACCGTGACGAAGCTGTCGCCCGCTTTCTTCGCGATCTCCTCCGCCTGGTCGAGCACGCGCACGGAATCGTTGTTGAGCCCGGGCTGCGCCTGCGCGCCCGACCCCGACACGGCGGGAATCTTGGATAACGCGAGATCGGTCTCGCTCATCGCCTTTTTCGGGTCTCCGCCTGCCTGCTGGATCAGCCCGGCGGCCAGACTCTGCTCGTCCTCCAACAACGCCTTCAGAATGTGTTCGGGGGTGACCTGTTGGTTGTTGTTGCGGATCGCGACGGTCAGCGCCGATTGCAGAAAGCCCTTGGCGCGATCGGTGAATTTCTCGATGTTCATGAAGAATCCCTGTCAACCTGTCCGCCAAGATAGTGTTGCCGATATGCAACACAAGCCCATCGATCCAAATAACGAGAATCGGAGCCCGGCCGCTTGCCAGCCGCGCCGCCGCTATCCTAGCTTCCGGTCTTTCGAATTCGAGGAACCCCTTCGTGAAACTCAAGTTCCTGGCGATCACGAGCGCGGCGTCGCTCGCGTTTGCCGCACCGTCCGCTGCCCTCTCACAGGCCCAATCGGCCGCAGCGCCCGTCAGCCTGCTCGCGAAATCGGTCGACATTCCCTACACCCAGTTCACGCTCAAGAACGGCTTGCGCGTGATCGTCCACACCGACCGCAAGGCGCCGGTCGTCGCGGTCAGCGTATGGTACAATGTCGGGTCGAAGATGGAGCCCGCCGGCAAGACCGGCTTCGCGCATCTGTTCGAACA
>JAFEEZ010000114.1 GCA_018240825.1 Pseudomonadota bacterium
GATCAGTTCCTCGAGCTGCGCCTGCGTGACGTTGCCGTAAGCGCGCGCGCGATAGGCGCGTTCGACCCCCGTTGCAGGCAGCTCCAGCTGCCGCTTCAATCCGCCGTCGGTGGTCAGCAGCAACAGCCCCTCGGTATTGAGGTCGAGCCGCCCCACCGGCACCACGCGCGGCAAGCCCCTGGGCAAGCGGTCGTAGATCGTCGGCCGCCCGCCTGGATCGCGCTCGGTCACCAGCAACCCGCTCGGCTTGTGATAGATGAACAGCCGCGCGGCGGTGGGCGCGGCGACGGGATTGCCGTCCACCGTCACGCCGTCGAGCGAGGGCAGCAAGGTCGCGGGCGTGTCGATCGCGACACCGTTCAGCGCGACGCGACCCTCCGCGATCATGCGCTCGACCTCGCGCCGCGAAGCGACCCCCGCGCGGGCCAACAATTTTGCGATTCGCTGATCTTCGGGGGGCTTGGTCGTGGGCATGGCCGCGCCAATATACCGTTTTGTCCGGGGTGGTCCTATTATTTGCACCCCGACTCGTTGCCGCGCGTTAAGCGACGGCAGCGTAACGACGCATGGGCGAAACGATCCGTTGCGCATGGGATGGACGGCGATGGTGTTCGGACGGCAAAAAAGGGTCATCACCAGACTGCTCATCTGCGAAGATGAGCCGCTGATCGCGTTCGACAACGAATATGCGCTGACCGAAGAGGGATTCGAGGTCGTCGCGACGGTCGACAAGGTCGCTGATGCTCTGGCAGTGCTCGACGCCGATCCCGACGTTCATCTCGTGCTCGCCGATGTCAGCCTGGCGGATGGCAGCGGGATCGAGCTGGCGCGTCAGGCGCATGCGCGCGGCGTCGCGGTGATTTTCTGCACGGGCGATTGTCCGGAAGGGGGCAGGGCTTTCGCGCGCGGCTGCCTCGCCAAACCGTATCGCCCCGCCGATCTGATCGACGCGATCGCCGCGGTCGACGGCCAGCTTCAGGGCCGCATCCGCCCGCGCCGCCTGCCGCGCGGGTTTTCGCTGTTCGATCAGGAAGCCGCCGCCTGACCAGGCCCTCATCCCGGCCTCCGCCACGGCGACGGAGAGCTTGAAGCCGGGCTATACCAGCGTCTATCTGCCCGCCCATGACCGACGTTTTGAGCAAAGCCGCCCCGTCCTCGTATCGCATTCACGGCGCCACCGGCGAATGGGAAGTGATCATCGGGCTGGAGGTGCACGCACAGGTCACGTCGAACGCCAAACTCTTTTCCGGCGCGGCGACCGCTTTCGGCGCCGAACCCAATACGCAGGTGTCGCTGGTCGACGCGGCGATGCCCGGCATGCTGCCCGTCCCCAACCGCGAGTGCATCCGCCAGGCGGTGCGCACCGGCATGGCGATCGACGCGCACATCAACAAATGGTCGCGCTTCGACCGCAAGAACTATTTCTACGCCGATCTGCCGCAGGGGTACCAGATCAGCCAGCTCTATCATCCGCTGGTCGGCGAAGGTTCGGTCGAGATCGAACTGCAGGGCGAGGCCAGCCCGACCAAGACGATCGGCGTCGAACGCATCCATGTCGAGCAGGACGCCGGCAAGCTGATGCACGACCAGCATCCGACGCGCAGCTACGTCGATCTCAACCGCTCGGGCGTCGCGCTGATGGAAATCGTCAGCCGCCCCGACATGCGCTCACCCGCGGAGGCTGGGGCATACCTCACCAAGCTGCGTTCGATCCTGCGCTATGTCGGGTCGTGCGACGGCAACATGGATCAGGGCTCGATGCGCGCCGACGTCAACGTGTCGGTCCGCCGCCCGGGCGACGATTTCGGCACGCGCACGGAGACCAAGAACGTCAACTCGATCCGCTTCGTCATGCAGGCGATCGAGCATGAGGCGTCGCGCCAGGTCGACGTGATCGAGGGCGGCGGCACGGTCGTTCAGGAAACGCGGCTGTTCAATCCCGACACCGGGACGACGCGGTCGATGCGGTCGAAGGAGGATGCGCACGATTACCGCTATTTCCCCGACCCCGATCTGCTTCCGCTCGAACTCGACGACGCCTTCCTTGACGAATGCCGCGCGAGCCTGCCCGAGCTGCCTGACGCCAAGCGCGCGCGCTACGAAGGGCTGGGCATCACCCCCTATCAGGCCAACGTCCTGACCGCCGAGGTCGAGACCGCGCGCTGGTTCGACGCGCTGCTCGACCAGGGCGCGAAGCCTGTCGCGGCGGCCAACTGGGTGTCGTCCGAACTGTTCGGCGCGCTCAACCGGCTGGGCAAGGACATTACCGAATCGCCGGTCGGGCCGGGACAGGCGGCGGAGCTGCTGGCGCTGGTCGCCGACGGCACGCTGTCGGGCAGCCTCGCCAAGCAGGTGTTCGAGGTGATGCTCGAGACCGGCGAAGCGCCGGGCAAGATCGTCGAGGAACGCGGGCTCAAGCAGACGTCGGACACGGGCGCGATCGAGGCGGTGATCGCCGACGTGCTGGCGAAGAATCCCGGCCAGCTCGAACAATTTCGCGGCGGCAAGGAAGCCTTGTTCGGCTTCTTCGTCGGTCAGACGATGAAGGCGATGCAGGGCAAGGCCAACCCGGCGGTGGTCAACGAATTGCTCAAGAGGGCGCTGGGCTAGCTAATCGCCATTGCGAGCGGCGTAGCCGCGCGGCAATCTGGGGCCGGGCGAGCCGCGTGGATTGCGTCGCTGCGCTCGCAATGGCGGTGGAGAGAACGCGATGCGCAACCTGGTGACGATTATCCTCGGATTGCTCGCCGCGCCGGCGTTCGCCCAGACAGCGCCAACGCCGACGCCGTCGCCCGCACCCGTCCCGACCCCCACATCTGCTCCGTGGCCTTCCGACCTCCCGCGTGTCGCCATCGACACCACCGCCGGCCGTTTCGTCGTCGAGGCCGACACCAAACGCGCGCCGGTCAGCGCGGGCAATTTCCTGCGCTATGTCGATCAGAAGCGGCTCGACGGCGTCACCTTTTACCGCGTGGTAAAGGTCGATACGCGGTTCGGCTTCGTCCAGTTCGGCACCAACGGCGACCCGGCCAAGACGCTGCCGCCGATCAAGCATGAGCCGACCACGCTGACCGGCATCCGGCACCTCGACGGCGTGCTGTCGACGCCGCGCCTCAAGCCCGGCACCGCGCGCGGCGACTTCACGATCATGCTTGGCGACCAGCGCGCCTCGATGGACGCCGATCCCTCAAAGCCCGGCGACAATCAGGGCTATGCCGCGTTCGGCCGCGTGGTTGAGGGGATGGACGTCGTGCTCAAGATTTTCGACGCACCGGTCTCGAAGACGGGCTCGATCCGCGGCGCGTTCAAGGGCGAGATCCCGGTCGCGCCGGTGCGGATCGTATCAGCGCGCCGCACCAAGGGATAGTCTAGCGGCGCCAGCAGCTTAGGCGTTGTTAGGCTTGCCAACACGGCGCGCGGCGGATAGCCCTAGCGCGAAATCAGGGGGGGCGCCATCAATGAAGAAAATGTCGGCGGCGTGCGCCGTCGCGCTGGCGTTTGCCGCGCCGGCGGCCGCGCAGGAAGTCATGACCAATGACACCGTGATCGCGCTGGTCGGTGCAGGACTGGGCGAACAGGTCGTCATCGCGAAGGTGAAGTCCTCGCCGGTGTCGTTCGACGTGTCGACCGACAAGATGATCGAACTCAAGCGGCGCGGCGTTTCCGATAATATCATCGCCGCGATGGTCGATGCGTCGGGGAAGTCGGCGACCGCGTCGGCGCTGGGCGCCAGCGATTCGCCCGATCCGAGCGCACCTCACGCGGCCGGCATCTATCTGCTGCGGGGCGACGCCGCGCCGGCCAAGATGGTCAGGATCGACGCGATCTCCTCCAACCAGACGAAGACCGGCGGGTTTCTCGGCTATGCGCTGACTGGCGGTATCGCCAAGATCAAGATCAACA
>JAFEEZ010000115.1 GCA_018240825.1 Pseudomonadota bacterium
ATCATATCCTGGGCAATGCGGACGATCGCATAAGTCGCGATCGCGCCGATCAACGGACCGGCGCCGGCGTTGGCGGCCAGCCCAAGCGCCGGCAACATCGC
Source organism: Pseudomonadota bacterium (assembly GCA_018240825.1). Lineage (GTDB taxonomy): Bacteria > Pseudomonadota > Alphaproteobacteria > Sphingomonadales > Sphingomonadaceae > Sphingomonas. Next base: position 102 of record JAFEEZ010000115.1, read on the forward strand.
AATGGTCGGGCCGATATAGGGGATGAATTCGCTCAGCCCCGCGAGCAACCCCAACGCCGCAGCCGACGGTACGCCCGACAGCCACAGCCCGACGCCGATCCACGTTCCCATCAACAGCATCAGGATGATCTGTGCGCGAAGCCACAGGCGGAGATTGCGGCCGAGATCGTCGAACGCGTCGCCGAACGTGGCGCGCTTGTCTTTGGGGAGGAGCAGAACAAGCCCGTCGCGATAGCGCCGCGGCTCGATCGCGAAGAACATCGCGCCGACGATCAGCAGGATGGTGTTCAGCGTCAGGTCGGCGCCGCTCCGGGCGACCTGCCCCAGATCCTGAGTGGCTTGCGCGCCGGCATAGCCAGTCTGGACCGCCTCGACCATTTTCGCGCCGACAGCCGACTGCGACATCCATAGCGCGAGCCGAGAAAGCAGTCGCGGCGTCTCCACGATCAACGCGTTGATCTGGGCGCCGAACTGCACGGTCAGCAGCCAGATCAGGAACCCGGTCGTCGCTAGCGCCGAAAGCATCGCGAAGCCGACGGCATACCGCCGCGGCACGCGCAGGTGGCGGTGCAACCGATCGGCGATGGCGTGAATCGTGATTGCGCCCAGCACCGACCCGAACGCGAGGATCAACAGCGTGCCGACGCGATAGAGCGCGATCGTCAGCCCGGCGATGAGGATGACCAGAATGACGCGGCGGATGAAGCGCGCGTCATCGGCGTCGGGCGCGAGCCGCTTCACGCGCGTTCGGCGCACAGCTGGCGGAAACGGTCCGCGAGGAAGTCGATGAGCAATTCGACGCGCACCGGGCGCAACGGGCTGGGCGGCGTGACGAGGTGGAGTGCGGTCGCCGGGCCCGTCCAGCCGGTCAGTATCTCCTCCAGCCGACCCGCCGCGATCTCGCTATCGACGATGAAGTCCGGCAAACGCGCGATCCCCAACCCCTTCAGAAGCAGCGGCAGCATCGCATCCCCGCTGTCGGTGGTAAAGCGCCCGTTGGGCCGCACCGCAGCCTCCTCACCGTCAGGACCGCGAAACATCCAAGTCGTGCTCGGCACGTTCGCGTAGGCGAAGATGTCGTACTCGCCGAGGTCGAGCGGATGGCGCGGGCGGCCGCGGCGATCGAGATAGGTGGGTGCGGCGACGACGCGAGTCTCTACGGACGCCAGGCGGCGTGCGCGGAGCGAACTGTCGGGCAGGTCGGCAATACGCAGCGCGATGTCGAAACCCTCGGCGATGATGTCGACCTTCGCATCGGACAGGCGGAGGTCGATGTGGACGGCGGGGTGCGCCGCCATGAAGTCGGCGACGGCGGGCGCGACATAAGCGATCCCGAAAGTCATCGGGGCAGCGATGCGGATCATCCCCGCGGGCGCATTGGCGGCGTCGTGCGCAGTCTCCTCTGCGGCATGGCCTTCGGCAAGGATGCGTTGCGCGTGCTCGGCGAGCGTGCGCCCGCTATCGGTCAGCGTCAGCCGCCGCGACGTGCGATGGAACAGCGCGGCGCCGAGCGACGCCTCCAACCGCGTGACCGCTTTCGACACCGTCGCCTTGGACACGCCGAGCGCGGTTGCAGCGCCGCTGAACGAGCGATGCTCCGCCACGGTGGCGAAGATGGCCCACGCCTCGAAATCGGGAAGCTTCATGGCGTCGGCTTAAATCGTGAAACGATCTGTTTCAATCGTTTCCATTTACGCGATGTTTTCAATTCCTATCTTGGCGGCAACCAAGGAGATCGACCGATGATCGACATCGACACCAGGATCGAACGCCGCCCGTTCGCCACCCTCGGCCACGCCGACCATGGCTGGCTCGACGCGCGGCACCATTTCAGCTTCGCCGACTATCACGATCCCGCCCGGATGGGCTGGGGCGCCATCCGCGTGTGGAACGACGACACGATCGCGCCCAACAGCGGGTTTCCGCCGCACCCGCATCGCGATATGGAAATCGTCACCTACGTCCGCACCGGTGCGATCACGCACCGGGATTCGATGGGCAATGCCGGCAAGACCATGGCCGGCGACGTTCAGGTGATGAGCGCCGGCGCGGGGGTGCGTCATGCCGAATATAACCTGGAGGCGGAGCCGACGACGCTGTTCCAGATCTGGATCGAGCCGACCCGCACCGGCGGATCGCCGAGCTGGGGCGCGAAACCCTTCCCCAAAGGCGACCGCAGCGGCAAGTTCGTGACGCTGGCGAGCGGGTTTGCAGAGGATGCCGACGCGCTTTCGATCCGCGCCGACGCGCGCGTCATGGCGGCGACGGTCAAGGCGGGCGAAACCTTGACGCATACCGTTGGCGAGGGCCGGCACGCCTATCTGGTCGCGGCGACCGGCGCGATCGAGATCGGAGGCCAACGCTTCGACGCGCGCGATGGCGCTGCGCTGTCGGGCGGGCAGACCGTGACAATCACGGCACTTGAGGACGCCGAGATCGTTCTGGTGGATGCCGAATAACCAACCGCTTCGTCGCGCCGATTCCTCCCGAGGCGCGCCGATCCGCTCCCTCCTCTCCACGGGGAGGGAGCCCCCATTCGCCTGAAAGGAAGCCCAATGCCCAAGGTTCTCGTTCTCTATTATTCGTCCTACGGCCACATGGAGCAGATGGCCGATGCTGTCGCCGACGGCGCGCGTCGCGCAGGTGCGGACGTCGATATCCGCCGCGTCCCCGAGACCGCGCCGCCCGAAGTCGTCGCAGCTGCGCACTTCAAGACCGACACTGCGCATCCGGTGATCGAAGGGCCGCAGGCGCTCGAAGGGTATGACGCCATCGTCGTCGGATCGCCGACCCGTTTCGGCCGCATGTCGAGCCAGATGGCGAGCTTTTGGGATACCGCCGGTGGACTCTGGGCCAAAGGGGCGCTCAACGGCAAGGTCGGTGCGGCATTCACCTCGACCGCGACCCAACACGGCGGGCAGGAGACTACCCTTTTCTCGATCATCACCAACCTACTGCATTTCGGGCTGACGATCGTCGGGCTCGATTACGGCTATCCCGGACAGCAGGGCGTGAAAGAGGTGCATGGCAGCTCACCGTACGGCGCGACGACGATCGCCGACGGCGACGGCAGCCGGCAGCCGAGCCAGATCGACCTCGATGGCGCGCGCTATCAGGGCCGCCGCGTCGCTGAGGTCGCGGCCAAGTTGTTCGGGTAACGCCGCGTCGTTTGCGCGGACCAAACAAAAAGCCGCCGGTCTCGCGACCGGCGGCTTTCGCGTTGGCGGTACCAAGCTGTCAGGCGAAACGGACGCGCACCGCGACGTCCCGGCGACGCCGGATCGCGAAGCCGATTGCGCCGAAGCCCATGATCATCATCGCCCAGGTCGCGGGTTCGGGCACGCCGGGCGTAACGGCCGGGAAGCTTGCCGTCCAATATCCAGCGGTCGGGAAACCCGCGTAAGGACCGTTATTCTTCAGCGCGTTGAACTGATCCGCGACGCTGCTCAGCGGCTGGCCGAGCGGGCCATAGCGATTGTCGACCGTAATCGACAGGAAGCTGCCCGAAAACAGACCGCCTTCATAGCCGACGACACCGAGTCCCTGATTGACGTCGTGATAGATGAACGCGCCGGTCACCGGGTTGACGAACGCCTGATTGTCGAGACCGATGCTCGTCGCCGTATAGGCGTCGAACGTCAGCCCGGAATACGTCATGTGGATATTGGAGATATCCGAATAGTTGATCACGCCGGCCAGCACCGCGG
>JAFEEZ010000116.1 GCA_018240825.1 Pseudomonadota bacterium
CGACCCGAATATCGCGAGATTGCGCGTGGTCAGATAGGTGGTGTTGCGATCGGGTGGCGCGACCGACACGGCGGTCGTCCCATAGGCGCGGGTGCAACCGGGGATGAAAGCGCAGAATTGCGCGTACTGGATCAGCGAGGCGGCCTGCGCCTGGGCCAACGCGTCGGCGGGCAGCACGCGGTCGTCGAAATTGTCGACTTTCTGGCGGAAATAATAGCCGCCCAACAGCAGCTTCAGCCGGTCGCTACGATATTGCAGCCGCACTTCCTGCGAAAAATCGCGCAGTTTTTCATGGGTCGAATTGGTGAAGTCGGTCGCGGCGCCCGCGTTGATGATGCAATAGATTCCCGCGCCGAACGGCACGCCGGCGCCGCAGGCATTCGGGAAACTCGCGGCATAGGAGCCGAAGATACCCTGCTGGAAACCCAACCCGTTATAGTCGCCATCGAGTTTTACGTCGTAGAGCCGGTGGTTGTAGCCGGTGAGCGATGTCAGCGTGAACGCGTTCGACAGGTCGTAATCGATGCGAAGGGCCGAGTTGAGCGTCTTGGTGCGCGTGCCCACCACGTCCGGACTGGTGAAACGGCGGGTCCAGTCGCTGTAGGCCGGATGCGGCTGAAGCACGCCGCAGAAATAGCGTCCTGCGCCCTTGTAGGCGCTGCCATTGTCGCGGAAGCAATTATTCTCGTACGTCGTGGTCGAAAAGATCGCCGGCTGGCCATCTTTTGAATCGCTATAGTTCGCGCGCAGGCTGACGCGGAGCGGCCCGTCATCGTCAAACTTCAACATGCCCGAAACCGAAGCGGTGCGCTGCGCGCCCAGTCGTCCGCCATCATAGGCGTTGCGGAATTCGCCCTTGTCGTCGAGGTAGCGGCCATTGAGGATGAAACCCAGCCCCTTGCCGATCGGCCCGCTGACGCCGGCCGAAAAATCGTAACGGTCATGCTCCGATACATCGGCGCGCACGCGTCCCGAAAAGGCGTCACCCGGCGATTTGGTGATGATGTTGATCGCACCCGAATAGGTGTTGCGGCCATACAGCGCCGATTGCGGACCCTTGATCACCTCCATGCGGGCGATGTTGTACGGATCGAAATCGCCCAACGATCCCGAATAATAGATGCCGTCGATGAAGTAAGCGACGCCTGAAAATCCGCCGATGTTCGCCTGGCCGCGAATGACCGGACGGTCGCCGCCCGAGCGGCCGAAGCTGTTGTCGAGCACCAGCCCGGGCGTAATCTTCGAAATGTCGGCCACGCTGGTCAGACCGAGTTTGTCAATCGTCGCCGATGTCGCCACCGCGACCGTGGTCGGCGCGTTCTGCAATTTCTCGTCGAACTTGCGCGCGGTGATGACGATGTCTTCGTCGGAAACGGCATCGCCGCTGGCGGCGGCTTGCGGCGCGGCCGGCGCCGCCTGCGCGAACGCGACGACTGGACTCAGCATCGAAGCGCCCAACAGCGCTGCGCGAAACACGAATCGCATGATATCCCTCCCCGATTGGTTCGTTTGTCGATTAGCCTTCCATTCAGCGCAAAATTTGTCCAGACAAATTTAGTCCGGACAAATTTGAGTCGGGAAAAGTGTTGCGCTGGGGTGACACGCAGCACGACGAAGCGGGAGGAGACAAGGATGGCGACCAACGAGTTTTCGCGACGCATGCTGCTGGCGGCCGGCGCAGGGATTGGCGCGGGACTGGCGGCCCCCGCTGCCTGGGCCCGGGCGAACGCCGATGGGTCGCCCGCCGCAGCGCCGCTATCGATGCGCAATGACGGCACGTATGAGATCGTGCCGCTCGCGAAGGACGCCTGGACGCTGGGTGTCGTGCAGAGCCGGGTGATGGCGGTCGACCCGTCGAACGCGAAGCAGAAGCGCCGCGACAACGTCCAGCACATGTGCGACCTGATCGATTACGCCAACGGCTTTTCGGGGAAGAAGGACCTGATGTTCTTCCACGAATTTCCGATCACCGGATACAATTACAAGCTCGATCTGGCCGAAACGCGCGCCATCGCGATCGAACTGCCAGGCGAGGAGACCGAAGCATTGGCGAAGAAGGCGCGCGAACACGGCACCTGGCTGGTGTTCGGCTCCTACGTCCGCGACGACAGGAATTGGCCGGGCAGCATCCTGTCGATCACGACGATCATGAACGACAAGGGGGAAATCGTCGACAAGCAATGGAAGGCTCGCAACATCAAGGGCGTGTTCGGATTCGAACTGTTCACGACGACGATCTATGACGTGCTCGACCGCTACGTGGAGATGTACGGTCCCGATCGAGTCATCCCGGTCGCGCGCACGCCGCTCGGCAACATCGCGACCAGCTCGGTCCAGCGCGAGCCGGAATTGTTCCGCGCGATGGCGATGAAAGGGGCGGAGGTGATCCTGCGCACCGCGAGCGGCGGGTTCACGCCGGTCGATATCCAGGCGACGTCGCTCTATAACGGGGTTTACACGGCGTGCGCGAACAACGCCGCGTCACCTGGCAACGGCCTGTATTTCGAGGACGCCGGCGGCGGCAATAGCGCAATTTATGATCCCGCCGGTGAGGAGATCGCCAAGGCGCCGACCGCGTTCGAAACCTGCGTGACGGCGCGCATTCCGGTCAAGGATTTCCGTGCGCGGCACCGCCAGCCCGTGGTGCATACCGAACTGGTGATGCCGATCTACGAAGCCTACCGCTCGCGCTACGGCCCCAACCTGTTCAGCCGCTACCAACCCAAGAGCGTTACGGATTCCGCCCGATATCTCGCCGACAAATCGCGCTGGCCGAAATAGGGAGCCGTCATGCCCGCTTACATGATCGTCACCGCCAGAATCGGGGATCGGGATGCCTTCATCGAGGGCTATGGCGCGGCTGCCACAAAACTCGTCGAGCGGTTCGGGGGCAAATATGTCATGCGGGGCCCCGGCGCCGAATTGCTCGAGGGCGATTTCGGCGACGGGGCGTCGATAGTGATCTCCGAATGGCCCGACAAGGCGGCGGCCAGGGCATTCTGGGACTCGCCCGACTATGCCGAGGCGAAGAAACTGCGAGAGGGTGTCGCCGAGTGTCAGGTGCTGCTGATCGAAACAGCGAAGATCAATGGCTGACATTCTGAAGCGCACGACACTGATCGTCCGCGACATCGAAATCGCCGCAGCGTGGTACGAACAGGTTTTCGGCATGACGCGGTTGATGGATACGCCGTTCACGCTGTCGGGAGCGCAGCTCGCAGCGGGCGCAAAGGGCGATCAGACACGGCTGATTATCCTGAAATGCGACGACGACACGATCGGGATGATCGGCCTGCTGCAATGGGTTGGCCCGGCCATGGATGCGCCGGAGGAGCTGCCGACCCGCGTCACGTTCGGCGCGCCGATCTTCGTTGTCGCCGCCGAGGATTGCCGCGCGACGGTTGAGCGGGCGCGCGCCGCGGGGTCGCGCATTCATTGCGAACCGCGCGATTGGAGCGTGACCGGGTTCGACGGCAAGCTACAGGCGATGGTCGGCGGCAGCTTCTTCGA
>JAFEEZ010000117.1 GCA_018240825.1 Pseudomonadota bacterium
CGTTGGCGGGGCTAAGGATGTTGTTGGTCGACATCATCAGCACGCGCGCTTCAAGCTGGGCTTCCAGCGAAAGCGGCACGTGCACGGCCATCTGGTCGCCATCGAAGTCGGCGTTGAAGGCGGCGCAGACCAGCGGGTGAAGCTGGATCGCCTTGCCCTCGATCAGCACCGGCTCGAACGCCTGGATGCCGAGACGGTGGAGCGTGGGCGCGCGGTTGAGCATGACCGGATGCTCGCGGATCACCTCGTCGAGGATGTCCCAGACTTCCTTGCGTTCCTTCTCGACCCACTTCTTCGCCTGCTTGAGGGTCATCGACAGACCCTTGGCGTCGAGGCGGGCGTAGATGAACGGCTTGAACAGTTCGAGCGCCATCTTCTTGGGCAGGCCGCACTGGTGCAGCTTGAGCTCGGGACCGGTGACGATGACCGAGCGGCCCGAATAGTCGACGCGCTTGCCGAGCAGGTTCTGGCGGAAGCGGCCCTGCTTGCCCTTGAGCATGTCGGACAGCGACTTCAGCGGGCGCTTGTTGGCGCCGGTGATCGTCCGGCCGCGGCGGCCGTTGTCGAACAAGGCGTCGACCGCTTCCTGCAACATGCGTTTTTCGTTGCGCACGATGATGTCGGGCGCGCGCAGCTCCATCAGCCGCTTCAGGCGGTTGTTGCGGTTGATGACGCGGCGATACAGGTCGTTGAGGTCGGAGGTCGCGAAGCGACCACCGTCCAGCGGCACCAGCGGGCGCAATTCGGGCGGGATGACCGGCACGACCTCCAGGATCATCCATTCGGGGCGGTTGCCCGAATCGATGAAGCTTTCGACGACCTTCAGGCGCTTGATGATCTTCTTGGGCTTGAGTTCGGACTTGGTCGTCGCCAGTTCGTCGAGCAACGCGGCGCGCTCGCCCTCGAGGTCGAGATTCTCGAGCATGATACGCACGGCCTCGGCGCCGATCCCGGCGGTGAAGGCGTCCTCACCATATTCGTCCTGCGCTTCGAGCAGTTCGTCTTCGGTCAGCAGCTGATAGCGTTCGAGCGGCGTCACGCCCGGCTCGATCACGATATAGGCCTCGAAATAGAGCACGCGTTCGAGCTGCTTGAGCTGCATGTCGAGCAGCAGGCCGATGCGTGACGGCAGCGACTTGAGGAACCAGATGTGCGCGACCGGCGCTGCGAGTTCGATATGGCCCATCCGTTCGCGGCGGACCTTCGAGACGGTGACTTCGACGCCGCACTTTTCGCAGACGATGCCCTTGTACTTCATGCGCTTGTACTTGCCGCACAGGCATTCGTAATCCTTGATCGGACCGAAGATGCGCGCGCAGAACAGGCCGTCACGCTCAGGCTTGAACGTGCGATAGTTGATCGTCTCGGGCTTCTTGATCTCGCCGAACGACCAGGAGCGGATGCGGTCCGGGGACGCGATACCGATCTGGATCTGGTCGAAGGTTTCCGGCTTGGCCACCGGGTTCGCGAAGTTGGTCAGTTCGTTCATTTTCAGCTCCAATTCCCCTCCCGTTTACGGGAGGGGCTAGGGGAGGGCATGTCACAGTCGGGAAGGGTCGTGGCCCACAGGCCCTCCCCCGACCCCTTCCGCAAGCGGGAGGGGGGAAGCTCCGTTACTCCGCCGCCTCGGGCAGCGCGTCCGGGTCGACTTCGTCGTTCTTGAGTTCGACGTTGAGGCCCAGCGAGCGCATTTCCTTGACGAGCACGTTGAAGCTTTCCGGAATGCCGGCCTCGAACGTGTCGTCGCCCTTGACGATCGCCTCGTAGACCTTGGTGCGGCCGACCACGTCGTCGGACTTCACCGTCAGCATTTCCTGCAAGGTATAGGCGGCGCCGTAGGCCTGGAGCGCCCAGACCTCCATCTCGCCGAAGCGCTGACCGCCGAACTGCGCCTTACCGCCCAGCGGCTGCTGGGTGACGAGCGAGTAGGGCCCGATCGAACGCGCGTGGATCTTGTCGTCCACGAGGTGGTGCAGCTTGAGCATGTAGATGATGCCCACGGTCACCTTGCGGTCGAACTGATCGCCGGTGCGGCCGTCGAACAAGTCCGACTGGCCCGACGTGTCGAGCCCCGCCAGCGTCAGCATCGCCGACACGTCCGCTTCGTGCGCGCCGTCGAACACTGGCGTGCCCATCGGAATGCCGGGCTTCAGGTTCTGCGCCAGCTCGACGATTTCCTCGCCCGAGCGTGCGTCGATCTCCGCAGCGTAGTGATCGCCGTAGATTTCCTTCAGCCGGTCCTTGACCGCGGCCGGCATCGCGCCGCCCTTGGCATCCGGATTGGCCTCGCGCCATTCTTCGAGCGCCTGACCGACCTGCTGACCGAGCTGACGCGCGGCCCAGCCGAGGTGCGTTTCAAAGATCTGCCCGACGTTCATGCGGCTCGGCACGCCGAGCGGATTGAGCACGAGGTCGACCGGCGTCCCGTCGGCGAGGAACGGCATGTCCTCGACCGGCAGGATGCGGCTGATGACGCCCTTGTTGCCGTGACGGCCGGCCATCTTGTCGCCCGGCTGCAGCTTGCGCTTCACCGCGACGAAGACCTTGACCATCTTGAGCACGCCGGGGGGCAGCTCGTCGCCACGCTCCAGCTTCTCGCGGCGGTCGTGGAACTTGTCGGTGATGACCTTGGCGGCCTCATCGTACTGCACCTTGACCGCTTCAAGGTCCGACTGGACCTTGTCGTCGGCGACCGCGAACTTCCACCATTCGTGGCGATCGACCTGATCGAGCAGGTCCTGGTCGATCACCGACCCCTTCTTGAGACCCTTCGGCGTCGCCGTCGCGGTCTGGCCGATCAGCATCTCGCGCAGGCGCGACCACGTCGCTCGGTTGAGGATGGTGCGCTCGTCGTCGCTATCCTTCTTCAGCCGCTCGATCTCCTCGCGCTCGATCGCCATCGCGCGCTCGTCCTTGTCGATACCGTGGCGGTTGAACACGCGGACCTCGACCACCGTGCCGGCGACGCCCGGGGGCAGCCGCAGCGAAGTGTCGCGCACGTCCGACGCCTTTTCGCCGAAGATGGCGCGAAGCAGCTTTTCTTCCGGCGTCATCGGGCTTTCGCCCTTGGGCGTGATCTTGCCGCACAGGATATCGCCCGGCTCGACCTCGGCGCCGATATAGACGATGCCCGCTTCGTCGAGGTTGCGCAGAGCCTCCTCGCCGACGTTCGGAATGTCGCGCGTAATGTCCTCCGGCCCGAGCTTGGTGTCGCGCGCCATGACCTCGAACTCCTCGATATGGATCGAGGTGAAGACGTCATCCTTCACGATACGCTCGGAAATGAGGATCGAGTCCTCATAATTGTAGCCGTTCCAGGGCATGAACGCGACGAGCGCGTTGCGGCCCAGCGCCAGCTCGCCGAACTCGGTCGACGGACCGTCGGCGATCACGTCGCCGACGTTGACCACATCACCCACCTTCACCAGCGGACGCTGGTTGATGCAGGTGTTCTGGTTGGAGCGCTGGAACTTCATCAGCGTGTAGATGTCGACGCCGGACTGGCCGGCTTCGACCTCGCCCGTCGCGCGGACGACGATGCGAGTCGCATCAACCTGATCGACGATGCCCGAACGCTTGGCGGCGATCGCTGCGCCCGAGTCACGGGCGACGGTTTCTTCCATGCCGGTGCCGACGAACGGCGCCTCGGCGCGGACCAGCGGCACCGCCTGGCGCTGCATGTTCGATCCCATCAGCGCGCGGTTGGCGTCGTCGTTTTCCAGGAACGGGATCAGCGACGCGGCGACCGATACGAGCTGCTTGGGCGACACGTCCATCAGCGTGATGTTCTCGGGCAGCGCCATCAGGAATTCGCCGGCCTGACGCGCGGAAACGAGTTCCTCGGTGAACTTGCCGTCCTTGTCGAGCTCGGCATTCGCCTGCGCGATCGTGTGCTTGGCCTCTTCCATCGCCGACAGATAGACGACCTCGTCGGTCACCTTGTGATCGACGACCTTGCGGTACGGCGTCTCGATGAAGCCGTACTTGTTGACGCGGCTGAACGAGGCGAGGCTGTTGATCAGGCCGATGTTCGGACCTTCCGGCGTCTCGATCGGGCAGATACGGCCATAATGCGTCGGATGGACGTCGCGGACTTCGAAGCCCGCACGCTCGCGGGTGAGGCCGCCCGGCCCGAGCGCCGACACGCGACGCTTGTGTGTCACTTCGGGCAGCGGGTTGGTCTGGTCCATGAACTGCGACAGCTGCGACGAGCCGAAGAACTCGCGCACTGCGGCGACCGCGGGCTTCGCGTTGATCAGGTCGTTGGGCATGACGGTCGACACGTCGACTGACGACATGCGCTCCTTCACCGCGCGCTCCATGCGGAGCAGGCCGACGCGATACTGATTCTCGAGCAACTCGCCGACCGACCGCACGCGGCGGTTGCCGAGATTGTCGATGTCGTCGATCTCGCCCTTGCCGTCCTTGAGGTCGACCAGCGTCTTGACCACCGCGAGGATATCCTCGGTGCGGAGCGTCGTAACGGTGTCCTCGGCGTCGAGGTCGAGGCGCATGTTGAGCTTGACTCGGCCGACCGCCGACAGGTCGTAGCGCTCCGGATCGAAGAACAAACCGGCGAACAGCGCCTCGGCCGTTTCCAGCGTCGGCGGTTCACCAGGGCGCATCACGCGATAGATGTCGCTCA
>JAFEEZ010000118.1 GCA_018240825.1 Pseudomonadota bacterium
GAATCCTGGTCGGAGATCGGCACCCGCAAATCCACCCGCGAGACGACGGCCGGCACGGTTTTCCCCGCGCGTCCGCTGACGCCCGAAGAGCGGGGCAAGTGCTGAATGCTGCGCGACGACGATCATAGACCCGTGCAGCCGACCGATGCGAGCGAGCGCAGCCACCTCAACCCCTTCGTGGTCGCGACCGGCGATGCCGCTCCGCGCGACCAGCGCGACTTGATGGAGCGGCCATTCTTCTCGCTGGCGAAGACGCCGCGCACGAAACCCATTCTCTACAAGGCCGCCGATGTGGAGGTGCAGGTGCTCGCCATGCCCGAACACGGCATGGCGACCATCTGGGATGCCGACGTGCTCATATGGGCCGCCTCGCAGATCGTGGCGGCCGAGAACGGCGGCCTGCGCACCTCGCGCTTCTTCCGCTTCACGCCCTATCATCTGCTGCGCGCCATCGGGCGGCCGACTGGCAACCGCCAATATGTGCTTCTGAAGGCCGCGCTCGCGCGCCTGCAATCGACCGTCATTGCCACGACGATCCGCAACGGCCCGCATTGGCGGCGTCGGCAATTCTCATGGATCAACTAGTGGGAGGAGATGACGACGCGCACAGGCCGCGTCGAGGGCATGGAATTCGTCCTGCCCGAATGGTTCTACAACAGCGTCGTCGACCGCTCGCTCGTCCTCACCATCGACCCGGCCTATTTCCGGCTGACCGGCGGCATCGAACGCTGGCTCTATCGCGTCGCCCGCAAGCACGCCGGCCACCAGCGCCACGGCTGGCTGTTCGAGGTCGCGCACCTTCATGTGAAGTCCGGCAGTCTCGCCCGCGTCTCCGACTTCGCGCTCGACCTGCGCCGCATCGCGGCCCGCCAGCCGCTTCCCGGCTATCGCCTTGAGATCGAGCGAGAGCACGGCCGCGAGCTGCTGCGCATCCGCCCCGAAACCTTGTCCACAGTGCCTGTTGAAAAGGGTGTGAATACCATCGGCACATCAGGCGCACGCGGTATCGGCACATCGGGCGCAGCCCTATCGGCACATCAGGCGCACGGGCCTCAGCTAAGTCTATGGCCTGAAGCGCGGAATCCGACTGCTAACTTAGAGTCTAACAGAGAATCTAACTCTTCTTCTTTGACGCACGCGCACGCGAGGCGTGGTGCCGGTGCCGCTCGTTCCATCGTCGACGTGCTGCGCGACATGCTCGCCGCCGATGACCGCCATGGAGGCCGGTCATGAGCGGCAAAGCCTCCCATCGCGCGCATGGCCGTCCGCTGACGGGCGGGCCAGCACCGTTCACCACACTGGTCGAGCTGACCTTCGAGAAACGCAAGATCGAGCACTGGATCAGATTCGGGCGCAAGAGCTACGAACAGATCCTCGACCGTCGCCGCAGCGTCGTCGGCTTTGCGCCCGACAGCATCTTCACCTTCGTCCGCTGGGCGGCCGGCGAGCATGGCACGATCATCTCGCGCATCGACATCGTGCGCGCCATCCGCCGCGGCGAGCCGTTCCAGACGCTGCCATTCGTTCGGCCTGGCGGCGACATCCTCTTGCGACTCGACGGCTGGCCGAAGGTCCAGCGCGCGCTTGCCGCAATCGACGCGGTGGAAGCGCTGGGCCTCGATCCGGCCGACGCCTCCCCCGACCACTGGCGGCACGTCCATAACCGGCTTTCCGCCAGTCTGGAGCCGAGCGCCTACACGCCCGAGCGTCATGCCGCGTGGACGGGTCGCCGGAGGATCGACCCATGAGCCGCCGCCGCATCCTCGCGGTGACGTTGCTAGCCGTCATCGGCATCGCCGCCACCAGTGCGGCCGATATGCCGACAAAACTCGTCTGGAACGCCACGGCGAGCGCGCCGGTCGGGTTCTACACCATCGAGCCGGCCGACCGGATCGAAGTGCCGGAGTTGGTGGCCGTCCGGCCGCCGGAACCGCTCGCCGGTTTCATGGTGGAGCGCGGCTATGTCGGGCGCGGCGTGCCGCTGCTGAAGCGCGTCGTCGGTCTTCCCGGCCAGCGGGTTTGCCGGACCGGCAGCACCATCACGGTCGATGGCGTGGAGATGGGCGATACGCTCGACCGTGACCGGATCGGCCGCGCTCTGCCTGTCTGGCAGGGCTGCCGCATCATCGCCGACGGCCAACTCTTCCTCATGAATTGGGACGTCCCTGACAGCCTCGACGGCCGCTACTTCGGACCGATCCCCGCAAGCTCCGTCATCGGCCGCGCGCTGCCGCTCTGGACCGACGAGGACGGCGACGGCCGCTTTGTCTGGCGCGCCCGAACATCGTCGGCGACGCACTGACCAGCCCCATCAGCACCCCAGCAAAGGAGAACTGACCATGCCCTCTACCCACTTTGAACCGACCGCCAACGGCTATGCCGGCCGCATCCGGTTGTTCGGCATCGACGAAGCCATTGTGCTCGTCGCCATCGATCCGGGCGACGCCGACAACGCGCCGGCCTGGCGCATTCATCTCGACGACGAGGACGGCCCCGAGATCGGCGCGGCGTGGAAACGTGTCGGCGAGAAGGCCGGCGACTACATCGCACTGGAGATCGACAGCCCGATTTTCCCCTCGCTGTTTCGTCCGGCGCTCTTCCAGGCCGATGATGCGGGCCGCACCTTCCGGCTCGCATGGAA
>JAFEEZ010000119.1 GCA_018240825.1 Pseudomonadota bacterium
GAGTTGGCCGCACTGACAGGTGGCCCTGCGGGTCATCCGAGCAGCCCGCTCAACACCGCTGGATGGAAGCCCCAGCCGACGAACCCGCACAGCCCCATGAAAATTCCGAACGCGCCGAACGCCCAGGACGCGATGAGCAACCAGCTCGATTCGGCCAGCGCCGCCACCGCCGCGATCGAGATGGCGGTCGAGATCGCCGCGTCGCTCGCGTCGAACTGATCGTCATGCACGTTGAGCGCGTCGTACAGATCCGACTGCGCCTTGGCGTCTGCGGCGAGCTGTGGGGTCTTGGCGGTATATTTGGCGATCTCCGCGTCGTAACTCGCCAGCACCGGCGCGGCCCTGGCGGGATCGATCGCGAGCAACGCGATCTGCGTCCGCGCCGCCTCGACGATGTGCAATTTGGTGCGCGCGGCCTGATATTCGTTCCACTTGTCGACCGACGACGCCTGCGCCTGCTGCATCGCCTGGACCACATTGCCGTCCTTGATCCCGCACACGCCCATGAAGACGGAGAGGATCACCACGGTGATCGCGACCAGGCTGTTGAGACGCTTGTCCCTGGCTTCGGCGCTGACCTCGATTTCCATTTAGCGGCCCTTCACTTCGCGGCTTTGCGCAACGCCAGTCGCACCAGCGCGTCGAGCCCGGAGCCCGCGCCCAGTTCCTCCTCCGCCGCGCCGACTGCGGCGTTCGCCTCGGCCGGGCGGAAGCCGAGGTTGAGCAGCGCCGACACCGCGTCCGCCGCGGTGCCGCTCGCTGCCGCGACGGGAGTGACGGTGCCGGGAATGACCCCGCCGACCTTGTCCTTCAGTTCGCGGACGATGCGCTCGGCGAGCTTGGGGCCGACGCCGTTGGCGCGGGCGACCATCGCCTTGTCCTGCGCGGCGACCGCGCGGACGAGGTCGGAGGGATCGAGCACCGACAGGATCGCCAGCGCGACGCGCGCGCCGACGCCCTGCACCCCGGTCAGCATGACGAACGCGTCGCGCGCGTCAGGCCGGGCGAAGCCGACCAGGCGGATCGAATCCTCCGCCACCAGCATTTCGGTGAACAGGGTCGCGGCCTCGCCGACGGGGCCGATCGCAGCGAGCGTCCTGGCGGAAGCGCCGACGAGGTAGCCCACCCCGCCGACATCGATCACGGCGTGGTCGATCCCGGTTGCGGTGAGCATACCTTTCAAGTGCGCGATCACGGCGCAGACTCGCCTAAGGTCACACCAAGGTCACACTGGCGCGCATGTTCCTGCCGATCGTTCATCAAGGCAAGGAAAGTGCCGATCCGCATGCCGACGGGACATAACCGGAACATGGCGCTGTAGGGAAGCGGAAATCACCCGAACCGCCGCGCCGACGCCACATGATGCGCATGGCAGATCGCGACCGCGAGCGCGTCGGCCGCGTCGGCGCCTGCGATCTTTGCGCCGGGGAGCAGCCGTGCGACCATCGCGTGAACTTGCGGCTTTTCCGCATTGCCGACGCCGACCACCGCCTTCTTGACCAGCCGCGCGGCATATTCGCCCGGCTCGATCCCGGCGCGCGCCACGCCCAGCAGCACGACACCGCGCGCCTGCCCCAGCTTGAGCGTCGATTGCGGGTTCATGTTGACGAACACTTCCTCGACCGCCGCGGCTTGCGGACCATGATCGGCGATCAGCGCGGCGAGCTGACTGTCGAGATGCGACAGTCGGCACGCCAGGCTGTCCTTCGCATCGGTCTTGAGCTGACCGTTGGCAAGATACGACAGCCGGTTGCCCTCGGCGCGGATCAACCCCCAGCCCGTCGTGCCCAGGCCGGGATCGAGGCCGAGAATGATCACATCCTCCCCGGGACGGGGAGGTGGCAGCGCGTAGCGCTGACGGAGGGGGCGGGCCTGAAGCGGTTCGAGTGAGGAGAACCCCCTCCACCACTCGCTGCGCGAGCGGTCCCCCTCCCCGTACCGGGGAGGATCTGGCTCACCCCAGTTTCTCCATCACCGCGTCGGAGACTTCGTAATTGCCCCACACGGTCTGGACGTCGTCGTCGTCGTCGAGCGCGTCGATCAGCTTGAACAGCGTCCCCGCATCGGCTTCAACCACCTCTATCATCGTCTGCGGACGCCAGGCGAGCTTGGCGCCTTCGGCCTCGCCGAGCACCGGCTCGAGCGCCTTGGCGACTTCGTGCAAGCTGCCCTGATCGGTCCAGATTTCGTGACCGTCCTCGCTCGACGACACGTCCTCGGCGCCCGCCTCCAGCGCAGCCTCGAACACCGTGTCGGCGTCGCCGGCCTTGGCGGGATAGTTGATCAGGCCCATCCGGTCGAAGCCGTGGCTGACCGATCCCGGCGCGCCGAGATTGCCGCCATTCTTCGAGATCGCGGTGCGCACGTTGGTGACGGTGCGATTGCGGTTATCGGTCAGCGTTTCGATGATCAGGCTGACGCCGCCGGGACCGAACGCCTCATAGCGGATTTCCTCGAAATTATCGCCCTCGCCCTTGGTCGCCTTGTCGATCGAGCGCTGGATATTGTCCTTGGGCATCGACTGCGCCTTGGCGGCATTGACCGCGGCGCGCAGGCGCGGGTTCATGTCGGGATCAGGCAGGCCCATCTTCGCCGCGACGGTGATTTCGCGGCTGAGCTTGGAGAACAGGTTGGAGCGCTTCTTGTCCTGCGCTCCCTTGCGGTACATGATGTTCTTGAATTTGGAATGGCCGGCCATTGGGTCCTCGTTCGGTCTTGGCGGGGTCTCTAGATCAAAATCCCGTCGTCATTCCAGCGAAAGCTGGAATCTCATGCGGCATCGCACCTTCGCTTGAGACCCCAGCCTCCGCTGGGGTGACGGTTATAGCGCCTTGCCGCAAGCGACGGCTGATGCCCACGCCCACTGGAAATTGTACCCGCCGAGCCAGCCGGTCACATCGACGCATTCGCCGATGAAATGGAGGCCGGGGACGGCCTTGGCCTCGAACGTCTGCTGCGACAGCGCATCGGTGGCGACGCCGCCGATCGTGACTTCCGCCTTCATGAACCCCTCGGTACTGTTGGGATGGAACGGCCAAGCCGCCAGCCGCGCTTCGGCCTCAGCCAGCGCCCTGTCGGTCAGGTCGGCGAGGTTGCCGGGAAGCGCGAGGCGGTCGGCGAGCGCCTCCGCCAAGCGGCTCGGGAGCAGCTGGCCGAGCACCGATTGCAGGCCCATGCGCGGGTGGCGGCGCTTCTGCTCGACCAGCCAGCCGTCGGCGCGGTCGGGGGTGAAGTCGATCGCGACCGGCGCGCCGTGTCGCCAATGGGACGATGCTTGCAGGATCGCCGGCCCCGACAGCCCGCGATGCGTGAACAACGCGGCTTCGCGGAAACGCCCTTTGCCCGCGCTTGCGACTACCTCCGACGACACGCCGGACAGCGTCTTGAACAGCGCCTCGTCGCCACCCAACATGAGCGGCACGAGGGCGGGGCGCGGCTCGACCACCTTGAGCCCGAAGCGGCGCGCGACGTCGTATGCGAACCCGGTCGCGCCCATCTGCGGGATCGACGGGCCGCCCGTGGCGATCACCAACTTCGGTGCGACCGCGGTGTCGCGGCCGATCCTGACGCTGAACCGCCCGTCGGCATGATCGACCTCGTCGACTGGCCTCCCCAGCGACCAGTCCACCCCGCCGCCCGCGCATTCGTTGCGCAGCATCGTCACGATCTGCCGCGCGGAGCCGTCGCAGAACAATTGCCCCAACGTCTTTTCGTGCC
>JAFEEZ010000011.1 GCA_018240825.1 Pseudomonadota bacterium
GTCGATAGCGTCTTCAGGTGGTTGGACAGCGCGCTGCGCTGTAGCTTCAGCCGGTCGGCCAGGACCGATGCCTGCAGTCCTTCTGGGGACTTCGCGAGTTCGCGCACGACGTCGAGCCTCGTCCCGTGGGCGAGCGCGGAGAGTTTCGCGACGGCGGTCGCGCTGTTCATGTCCCGGACTCTGGCCGATCGGAGGCGTAATCTCAACGACAACTAGCGCCAGAACGGATAAGATAGTTCACAAGTTCATAAACTATTGAATTGTTGAATCCGTCCACTAGATGTCCGCGCGCCGAGGTCGCCGATACTGCCTGGATCGAACACGGGGCGGCCGCGATCCTGAGTCAAGGAAGGGAAACCGAGATGCTGGATTTGATCGACGAGCCGCAGGTCGCGAACGCGAACGGAAGGAACTCTTCGAGCGGGGGGCGCTCCTGCGGGGTCGCGCTGGTGAGGGAGCCGACGCCGCCCGTGGCTGCCGGCCGGTATCTGCCGGGACCCGGAGAGCTCGAGGTCGCCGACCTCGACCCGTTCGCCGCCGACGAGATCTCCGATGGCTGGGCGCGCGTGTCCACGCGGCAGCTCCTGCGCCTGGCGATCGTCGCCGCCGACACCGGGGCGCGGTTCGAGCGCGAGGGGATCGGGCACGATCCGGTCGCTTGGCTCCTTGCGCCGCGCGAGCTGTTCTGCGGCAGCGCGGCGCTCACCGCCTGCCAGTCGGTCGGCGGCTTCTCGCGCGCGCTGATGCTGCACGGCCTCGGGCTCGGCCTCGATGGCGATCCTGCCGTCATCGATGGTCTCCTGGCCGACGACGCGGAGGCGCCCCCCGGTGTCGGGACGTCCGTGCGGGACGAGGACGGTGGCACGCCCGCCGGTCTCGGTCTGTTCACCTGCTTCGTCCAGAGCTCGATGGCTGATGGCGAGGTGTTCATCGAGGCGGTGCGCGCGATCGTCGCCACGGAGGAGGGGGAGGTGAGGTCGCTGCTCGAGCGGCGCTACGGCCTGAAGACCGCGCGCGGCGCCCGCATCGAAAGGGGTTTTCCGGCCGACGATCCCGACGTCGTCAGCCTCGTGCCGAAGCCGGCCGGCGACATGATCGCCGCCATCGCCGCCAACCCCACCGGCCTGCTGGCGCGGGGCTTCGACCTCACCATCGAGCACCGCCTCGCATGAGGTCGCAGCGGGAGGTCGCCGCCGTCCCGATTCCCGTCGAGACGCTTGCGCGCTCGATCGCTCGGCATCCGGACTATCGCGTGCAGCGCCGGTCGGTCGACCTGGACCGGCGCGAACCACGGCTTCGCAAGACGGGAGAGCTGTCGGTCGCGGTCATCGACTGCGAGACGACCGGAACGGACCCGACCAAGGACCGCATCATCGAACTCGCGGTGCAGCGCATCGCCGTCGATGGCCGGGGCGCGATCGTCGAGACGGGACCGATGCGCAGCTGGCTGGAGGATCCGGGCATGCCGATCTCCGCCGAGATCTCGCGGATCACCGGAATCACCGACGCGGACGTGCGCGGTCTCGGGATCGCAGACGGCGAGGCGTATTCGATGATTGCCACCGCCGACATCCGCCTGGCGCACAACGCGGCGTTCGACCGGCCGTTCGTGGACCAGCGTCTCGAGCTGGGCGGCGAGGCCTGGATCTGCAGCCTCAACGACATGGACTGGACGGCCCACGGCTTCGAGTGCCGGAAGCTGGGCTGCGTGCTGGGCCGGTGCGGCGGATTCCATGACGCCCATCGCGCCGCAGGCGACGTCTCGGCGCTCGTGAACATCCTCGATCACCGCCTGCCGGGCGGGTCGACGGTGATGCGGGAGCTGATCCGGGGAGCGGCGCGCCCGACCTATCTGGTCGAGGCGCCGAAGACGCCGTTCGCGGCGACGCAGGACTTGCGTGGTCGCGGATACCGCTGGGACGACCGGCGCAAGCTGCGCTGGCGCTACGTCGGCGAGGAGGCCATCGATGCGGAAGTCGAATGGCTGATCAACGACGTCTATGCGGGCAAGCGTGAACCCGTCGTCGAGCGCGTCACCTGGCGTGAGCGGTACTCGTTGCGGGAATGAGCCCGGCGGGGGCGGCCATGCCGCCGCCCCCGATCGCGCACGGGGCGCTTACATTGCCGACCCGGCGCTGTTAGCCTGCTGCTGGAAAGGGGTGGTGATGGATCAGGAGACGATCGAGTCGGCGGACGCGGCTTCGCTCGATGCCGGCGGAGAGGGACGGCCCAGCCATCTGCCGATGGCCATCCAGAGCGGCATCCTCAAGAGCCTGGGGATCAACCTCTACACCAGCATCGGCAAGGTGATCGTCGAGTTCATCGCCAACGCGTATGACGCCGATGCCACCCGCGTCGAGATCACGATCCCAAGCGACCGGATCGCGGAGGAGCGGACGAAGGCCAAGGCCATCGCCGACGCGGCGATCGCCGCTGCCGAGGCTGCGGCCAGCGGGCAGGGGACGCTCATGTCTGCAGAGGTCTCGCAGCCGGCTGGGCACAAGGCGCTGAACCTCGAGGCGCTGTTCGAGACGCTGCCCGCCGACGTGCAGGTCGTGATCGAGGACGATGGGCATGGAATGA
>JAFEEZ010000120.1 GCA_018240825.1 Pseudomonadota bacterium
AACGCAGCCAGCGTTACTCGATGATCGTCGACGACGGCGTGGTGAAGGAACTCAATGTCGAGGCGCCCGGCGAGTTCAAGGTAAGCTCCGCCGAACATATGCTCGATCAGCTCTGATCGTCGCGCACCCGAAACAAAATGACCTGATCGCGGGAACGCTTCGCTTGACGCTCGCGTTCTCGTGGCCGTACTCGTTTCACGATCGGAGAAACAACATGCCCGACGCGAAGAAGACCGCACCCGCCAAGTCGCGCGCGAAGGCGGCGCCGACCGTGAAGCCCGCCGCCGGCAAGCACTGGATCGACGCGGAGAAGTTGCTCGCCAGGGCGCAGAAGGAAGCCGGCGCCCTGCTGGAGCGGGCGCAGAAGGAGGGCGGCAAGCTGCTCGATAGAGCGCAGAAGGAAGCGTCCGCATTGCTGGCCAAGGCCAAGGACAATCCCAAGGTCGCCGCCGGCATCGCGGCGGGCGCCGCCGCAACCATCGCGGGTGGCGCGTATGCCGCAACCAAGATGAAATCGGGCAAGAAGGCCGACGTTCCCGCCAAATCGGCGACGACCGCAAAACCGGTCGCGCGCAAAACGGCCGGCCGCAAACCGGCCGCTAGCAAACCGGCTCCCGCCAGGAAGTCGTAACGCGCGCGTCTTGCCAGCGCCACTCTCCTGCTTTAGCCGCAGGAGATGACGCAGGCTTCCGAGATCGTCGCCGAACTCGATCGGCTCTATACCGCATCGGTCCATCGCCTCCAGCAGGCCTTGACCGCCTACCTCACATCCGGCGCGACGCCTGATCCGGCCTCACGCAGCGACGGGTCGTTCGCCTATCCCGAAATCCGGCTGACTTATCGCGGAGACGCCGATCGTCCAGCGCCGCTGCGATCGTTCGGGCGACTCAGCGAGGCCGGAGATTATCGGATCAGCGTGACCAAGCCGGCGATCTTCGCCGACTATCTGACCGATCAGCTCACGCTCTTGATGGAGGATTACGACGTCACGGTGACGGCGGCGCCAGGGCGGCAGGAAATCCCTTTCCCTTATGTGCTGGATCCCGGTCACGCGATGAGCCTGGACGAGGTGTCGGCGCTCGAACTCGCGCGCTGGTTCCCCGCGACCGAACTCGCTTATATCGGCGACGAGATCGCCGACGGATTGTCGACGCCCAATGAAGCGCGGCCGCTGGCGCTGTTCGACGGCCTGCGCACCGATTTCAGCCTGGCCCGGCTGCGGCATTATACCGGCACCCCGCCTGAGCACGTCCAACGCTATGTGTTGTTCACCAACTATCACCGTTATGTCGACGAATTCGTCCGCTGGGCGTTCAGCCAGCTCGGCGACGGGTCGCGCTTCACGGGCGTGTCGGGCGCCGGCGGCGTGTTTCTTCGCGCCGGCGACGACGTCGAGGCGGCGATGGCCGATACCGGCGCATGGCGGCGGCACCAGATGCCAGCCTATCACCTGATGGCGGATGATCATACGGGCGTCACGCTCGTGAACATCGGCGTTGGACCGTCGAACGCGAAGACGATCTGCGACCATCTCGCGGTCCTGCGTCCCGAGGCGTGGCTGATGATCGGGCATTGCGGCGGGTTGCGGCCGAGCCAGCGGATCGGCGATTACGTCCTGGCTCACGCCTATCTGCGGGACGATCACGTGCTCGACGACGTGCTGCCCCCCGAAATCCCGGTCCCGGCGATCGCCGAAGTCCAGGTCGCGATGGCGCGCGCTGCGGAAAAGATCAGCGGCCAATCGGGCGAGGAGCTCAAGCGACGGCTGCGTACCGGCACGATCGTCACCACCGACGACCGCAACTGGGAGCTGCGCTATACGCAATCGGCGCTGCGCTTCTCGCTCAGCCGTGCGGTCGGGATCGACATGGAATCGGCGACGATCGCCGCGCAGGGCTATCGCTTTCGCGTGCCCTATGGAACGTTGCTCTGCGTGTCGGACAAACCTCTTCACGGCGAACTCAAGCTGCCCGGCCAGGCCAATCGCTTCTATGAGCGCGCGATCGCCGAACACATGCGCATCGGCATCCAGACCTGCGAGGAATTGCGGCTCGAAGGCGCGAAGCTCCATAGCCGCAAGCTTCGCGCGTTCAACGAGCCGCCGTTCCGTTAAGGTCGCTTGGGGCTATCACGGCAACGGAGCGATCTGTTATGCGTTGAGAATCGAGGCAGAACAGGGAATTCGCAATGGCCACGACCCCGAAGAAGACCAGCACGACAAAACCGAAGACGGCAAAACCGGCGCCGGCCAAATCCGATGCCGTAACGGCTGAAGCGGCGAAGCCCGCCGCCAGACCCAAGGCTGCGGCAAAGCCCGTTGCGAAAACCGGCGCGGCCGCGACGACCACCCCCAAGCCAAAGCCTGCCGCCAGGACGAAGGCCGCTGCGAAGGCTGCCGCGCCCAAGGCGGCCGCAAAAGCGAAGGCTTCCGCTGAGCCCAAGCCGGCGACCCGACAGAAGCCGGCGACGAAGCGAAAAGCGCCCGCCAAGACGAAGCCCGCCGCCAAGCCGAAAGCAGCGAAGTCCAGTTCTGTCACCGCGCGGAAGGCGACTCCGCGTACGGAGAAAGTGGATGCGCCGGCAATCTCCGTCGTCAGCCCGAAACCGGCGCCTGCGCCGGCATCCTCGCCCGCGGCCGCAGTCCAGGAACCCCCGCCCGCGCCGCGCAAGCGCGGCTTTTTCGCCCGGCTATTCGGCAGGGGAAAATAACGGGACGCCGGGGCTCAGGCCCCGCCGTCGGGTCTCATTTCTTGCCGTCGAGACGAAACGTCACGGTCACCGCGACGTCGATCGGAACCGTATCCCCGCGCGACGGTTCGAACAGGCTCTTCGGACCGCGCGCCGCCATCGACATGCCGTAAGTGAATAACGTGCCCAGGTCGCCGCGTTCGCTGACGCTAACCACCGTCGCGGTGGCGTAACCGAGTGCGTCGGCATAGTTTTGCGCGTCGAGCTTGGCCCTGGCGATCGCATCGCGTTTGGCAGCCCTACTCGCACTGGAATTGTCGCCGATCGAACTGACGGGCGCCTGATCGGCGCTGGCGCCTTCGGTTTTGGAAACAATCTCCTGCGCTGCCGAAATCGCCGCGCGGGTCGAAGCCTGGACCGAGAACCGTTCCGAACTGACCGGCTTTTCCTCGGCCGTTTTCGACTCGCCAGCGGCAGAAGGCAGCGCATCGAATTTGACCGGCGGGAATTTGCCGGCCTCGTCGGGCGTCAATGTCGCACCCGCGGCGGACAATTGCTTGAGCAACGCCGCCTTCTTCTTCGCCAGCGCCGCCTTCGCCTGGTCCTCGCTGTCGCCGCTGGTCGTGAGGTCGATCGTAAGCACGAACTTTGTCGCCGGCGCATCAACATGCCCAACCGCGACGATTTCGACCGTCACTGGCCCAGCCGCGGGGCCGGCCAGCGCAAGCGCCAGCCACAACGGTGCCGCTACCATCCGCTCGGTTTCCCCTTATTCTGCTGGTCCAGCCATTTTTTCAGCGGCGCGAAATAATCGACCAGCGCCTGCCCCGAAATCTCGCGGCTGCCGGTGAACGCTTGCAGCGCGTCGGGCCATGGCCTCGACATTCCCATCTCAAGCATCTTCTGAAGATTCGCGCCCACCTGCTTGTTTCCGTAGAAGGAACAACGGTGCAGCGGGCCCGTCCAGCCCGCCTGCTTGCACGCCGCCTGATAGAATTGGAACTGGAGCAGCCGCGCCAGGAAATAGCGCATGTACGGCGTGTTGGCCGGGATGTGATACTTCGCCCCGGCATCGAACCGCGTGTTGTCGCGTGGCGTCGGCGGTTTGATTCCCTGATATTGCAGCCGCAGCGAATCCCACGCGCCCTGATAATTGTCCGGCGTGATGCTGCCGTCGAACACCCCCCAGCGCCATTTGTCGACGAGCAGGCCGAATGGCAGAAACGCAACCTTGTCCATCGCCTGGCGCAGCAGCAGTCCGGTATCCTCTTCCGCGCTGGGCACCTTCGCCGGGTCGAGCAGCCCGATCTTGACCAGATAATCGGGCGTGATCGACAGCGCGACGAAATCGCCGATCGCTTCGTGGAATCCGTCATTGGCGCCGTTTTCATAGAGATACGGCTGATTCATATAAGCGCGCTGATAAAAGTTATGCCCGAGCTCGTGATGAATCGTCACGAAATCGTCGGCATTGACCTTGGTGCACATCTTGATCCGGACATCGGTCTTGTTGTCGATGTCCCAGGCGGAGGCGTGGCACACGACTTCGCGGTCGGCGGGCTTGACGATCTGCGAGCGCGCCCAGAACGTGTCGGGCAGCGGCGCGAACCCGAGCGAGGTATAGAAGCCCTCCCCCGTCTTGACCATCCTGATCGGATCGTAACCCTTTGCGCGAAGCAGGGCGCCGGTATCGTAACCGATATCGCCGACGCCCTTTGGCGCGACGATGTCGTAGATGTTGCCCCATTCCTGCGCCCACATGTTGCCCAGCAGGTCGGAGCGGATCGGACCGGTCTTTGGCTGGACCGCGTCACCGTATTTCTCGTTAAGCTTCCAGCGGACATAGGTGTGGAGCGATTTGTACAGCGGCTCGACCTGTTTCCACAGCCGGTCGGTCATCGCCGCGAACTGCTCAGGCGTCATGTCGTATCCCGAGCGCCACATCGCGCCGACATCCCGGTAGCCGAGTTCCTTCGCCCCTTCATTGGCGATACCGACCATCCTGGCGTAGTCGTTCTTCGACGGCGCACCGACATTGTCGTTCCAGCTCGTCCACATTTCCGCGAGCCTGGCTGGATCGCGCACCGTGCCCATCGCAGCCTCGATGTCGGAACCGTTGATCGGCTTGCCGTCCAGCGTGCCCTTGCCCTTGCCGTAGTCCGACTGGAGCTTGGTCGCGATCTGCGACAGCGTATCGGCCGCGCCCGGCGTCGACGGCGCCGGCAGCGTCACGCCGTTGCGCAGAATGTCGAGCTTGCGCCGGGTGTCCGGCGAAAGGCCGGCAACGTTCTGGTATTTGGCGGCCTCGGTCGCATATTTGACGCCGAGCAAGGTCAGCTTGGCGCCGACCCGCGCCGCGATCGCATCGGTGTCGTCCGTGATATAGGTCGCGTTGACCCACCCGACCTGATTGCCTTCGATCGACGCTTCCGCCAGCGTCTTTTCGGCCTCTGCGACAAACTTGTCGGCATCGGCGGCGGTCGCAGCGCCGGCTGCGGGCTGTCCGGCCAACGCGATGGCGCCCGACAGAACCGTTGCGAGCGCAAGGCCCGACGCCACGGCGGTACGGATCATTTCGACGACTCCCTGATTATCTGGCCGGACTGTGTGCGCTGGGCAGCCCGCCGGTCAAGCGGCGAGGAAGGCGGCAATCGCCTCGCCAAGCTCCGGCCTCGTCACCGCGCTCATGTGATTGCCCGGAATTTCGAGATAGGTGGCGTGCGGCAAGGCGTCGGCGAGCGCGCTCGCGGAGCCATTGTCGCCGTCGTCCCGGCCTTGCAGCACCAGCACGGGGGTCGGCACTTGACGCACCTGCTCCTCGGACGTGTTCACGAACGTGTCCAGAATGTGGAGCAACGCGACGGGATCGCCCTTCGTCGTCTTGAGAAATGCTTCGGCGAGCCATTCCGGGCTGCCCTGCCTGAACGTTCCGAGATTGGTCAGGATGTTGCGGAAATGGCCGCTGCGCCCCTCCGTCTCGGTGATGCCGGTCAGCCCCATGCCCGATAGCACCGCGCGGCGGGGACGTGCGCCATTCGCGAGCATTCGCATCGTGGTTCGCGCACCCAGCGAGTAGCCGCCGAGATCATAGTCGTTGAGCGCCAGATGCTCGATCAACGCAAATCCGTCGCGCATCAATACATCCGGCGGATAGGCCATGGCGTCGTGCGGCGTCGCGCTCGATCCGTGAGCGCGCAGATCGGGCATGATCACCCGGAACCCCGCCGCCGCGATGGTCGCTGCATGTCCGTAACGGATCCAGTTGGTGTACGCGTCGGAGAAGAACCCGTGGATCAGGACCAGCGCCCTGCCGCCCCCGACCTCGCGCCAAGCCAGCCGTTCGCCGTCGAAACTGTCGAAAAATTGTGGTTCAATCGGGGAGTTTGCCAACGGCGTCCATCCATCTGTCGACCAGGGGCTGATGCTCATCGGTGCGCTTGGCCGGAAGACTGCGCGTGTCAAGCCAGTCCTCGTGCCAGCTCTCCTGGCCGAAATGGCTCGTCGGCCTGAATCGATAGGGATGGTCGAAGCTGCCGACGGTGAGATCGAGATTCTCGCCATCCACGAACTCGAACGTCAACGGCGTTCCGCACGCCGCGCAAAATCCACGCTGGGCGATCGGTGACGAAGCATAGCGGTCGGGTTCGCGCGTCCAGGTCACCAGCCGTTTGGGCACGTTGCGGAATGCGACCGAGACGCCGCCCGTCGCACGTTGGCACATTCGGCAATGACACAGATACGCCTCGTCGCTGTCGATTTGGACCGTGTAACGCACCGCGCCGCACTGGCAACCGCCGGTCATCATCTCCGCCATCACCTTATGCCCCAAAAAGTTTCGAACTAGGACTGGATTATATAAGCAGGCTCATTATATGCGCGCCCATGAGCGACTCACTCGGATTCCTGGTTAGCGACGTTTCCCGCCTGATGCGCCGGCGATTCGACGAGCGCGCGCGCCAGATCGGCGCGACGCGCGCCCAATGGCGCACGCTCACCACGCTCAGCCGCAACGAAGGAGTCAATCAGGGCGCGCTCGCGGACTTACTCGAAGTCGAGCCGATCACCTTGTGCAGGATGATCGACCGGCTCGAGGAATCGGGACTGGTCGAGCGCCGCCGCGATCCCGCCGACCGCCGCGCATGGCAATTGTTCCTGACCGAGAAATCCAGGCCGATCCTCGCCGAGCTGCGCGGACTTGCCGATGATCTGCTCGACCAGATGCTGGTTGGCGTGGATCAGGCGTCACGCGATGTCCTGATCGGCTCGCTCGATACGATCCGGGCAAATCTGCTCGCCCTTTCCACCTCCGCCAGCACCGAGGCCGTCCATGGCTGACGCCGACCCCAAGATCCAGCCCAAGGCCGAGACGGTCGCCGCCGCCAACGTCATCGAAAGCGTCGAAGCGCCGGCGCCCAGGCCGCGTCGCTGGGGCCGCATCGCGCTGATGGCCGCGGCTCCGTTGTTGTTGGCGCTGGTCGCCAGCTATTTCTATCTGACCGGCGGCCGCTACGAGTCGACCGATAACGCCTATATCGCGCAGGACACCGTGTCGATCAGCCCCGACGTGTCGGGCCGGATCGTGCAGGTCAACGTCAAGGAAAACCAGCACGTCAAGGCGGGCGATATCCTGTTCGTCATTGATCCGGAACCGTATCGCATCGCTCTCGAACAGGCGAACGCGGCGATCGCGACCGCGCGGGTCGATGTCTCGACCAAGGCGAGCGACACAGGCAGCGCGGCGGCGGGGGTCGCGAGCGCCGACGCCGACATCGCGCTGGCGCAGGCGACCTACGAACGTCAGGCCGCATTGTGGAAGAAGGGCTTCACCACGAGAGCGTCGCTCGACGCCGCCCGCCACGAAGTGCTCGCGGCCAAGGCGCGGCGCGCGACAGCGCAAGCCGCCGTTGCGCGGGCGCGGGCGCAACTCGGTTCGGGTGTCGAGGGATCGGGGGTTCCCGCCGAGGTTCAGGCTGCGATCGCCGAACGCGACAAGGCCGCCCTCAATCTGGCGCGCACCGTGGTCCGCGCGCCGCACGATGGCATCGTCAGCCAGTCCAGCCGGTTGCAGGTCGGCAACATCACCCCGTCGGGTGTCCCGGCCCTCAGCCTGGTCGTCAGCGACACTCCGTGGGTGACGGCGAACTTCAAGGAAACCCAGCTCGCCAACATGCGCGTCGGTCAGCCGGTGGAGCTCAAGTTCGACGCCTATCCGGGCGTCAGGATATGCGGAAAGGTCGAGAGCATCGGCGCCGGCACCGGCTCGTCGCAATCGATCCTTCCGGCCCAGAACGCTAACGGCAACTGGGTGAAGGTGACGCAACGCGTGCCGGTGCGGATCGCGATCACCTGCAAAACCGACCGCGCGCTGATCACCGGCCTGTCGACCGAGGTCAGCGTCGACACCAAGCCCGATGGCTAGCGCCGCCGCGCCGGCGGGATCGGGCGCCGCCGCGTCACCGACGCTCAGCAAGCCGCTCCTCACGACATCCAACCGACCGCTCCTCACCGTCGGGGTGATGGGCGCGATGGTGATGCAGATCCTCGATACGACCATCGCCAACGTCGCGCTGCCGCACATGACGACGTCGCTCGGCGCGACCGCCGACACGATCACCTGGGTGCTGACGAGCTATATCATCGCGACCGCGATCGCGCTGCCCGCGACCGGCTGGCTCAGCGCGCGGCTCGGCAGCCGCAACCTGTTCCTGATCGCGGTCGGCGGCTTCATCATCGCCTCCATGCTGTGCGGCACCGCGGTCAATCTCGGCGAGATGGTGGCGTTCCGCATATTGCAGGGCGTATTCGCGGCGTTCATCAACCCGCTGTCGCAAACCGCGATGATCGATATCAACCCGCCCGAACGCCAGGCGCAGGCGATGTCGGTATGGGGCATGGGAGTGATGGTCGGCCCGATCCTGGGACCAGTGCTGGGCGGGTATCTGACCGACAATTTCAACTGGCGGTGGGTGTTCTACGTCAACGTGCCGGTCGGCGCGCTGACTTTCGCCATTTTGTGGTTCCTGTTGCCCTCGCGGCCGAAAGCGAAGCGGAGCTTCGACTTCATGGGGTTCGCGTTCGTGGGGATCGCGGTGTCGGCGTTCCAGCTGATGCTCGACCGCGGCCAGAACCAGGATTGGTTCTCCAGCTGGGAGATCATCATCGAGGGGCTGGTTGCGGCCGGCGCGTTGTGGGTCGCCGTGATCCATCTCGCCACCGCGGAAAAGCCGCTGTTCGATCGTCACCTGTTCAAGAATCGCAATCTTGTCACGTCGATGCTGTTCATGATCGTGATCGGCGTTTCGACGATGGCGCCAATGGCTTTGCTGCCCCCGATGCTCCAGCAATTGTTCGGGTATTCGGTGGTGCAGACGGGCATGATGATGGCGCCGCGCGGCGTCGGCGTGCTGGTGACGATGTGGGTCGCCGGGCAGCTGATCGGCAAGGTCGACACGCGGATCGTCATCGCGATCGGACTTGTCCTGTTCGCCTGGTCGCTGCGCACGATGGCCGGCTGGTCGCTGGAGATGGATTCATGGCCGGTGATCGCCTCCGGCTTTATCCAGGGGCTTGGCATGGGGCTCGTGTTCATGCCCCTGAACAGCCTCGCCTTTGCGACGCTCGACCAGCATTATCGCACCGACGGGTCGAGCTTGCTCAACCTGATGCGGTCGGTCGGCCAGTCGGCCGGCATCTCGATGGTGACGGTGTTTCTGACCCGCAACATCCAGGTCAGCCACGAAGACCTCGCGCATCACATTACCGACAAGGTCGTGCCGGGCCTCAACCTCAGCCAGATATTCCAGTACGGCATCGTCTCCGACGCCGTATTCGAGATGCTGGACGGCATGATCAACAAGCAGGCGGCGATGATCGCCTATATCGATGATTTCTACCTGATGTCGTGGATTTCGATCATCGTGCTGCCGCTGGTGCTGCTGCTGCGGCGGCCGAAGGGACAAAAGATCGAAGTGGTCCATGCCGAATAGCGCACAGCATGGAATGCGTCGCGCGTCGTCGGCCGCCGCGCGCGTAGGCCCGGTCTTGTGCGCCAGAGGATCTGTAAGCCGGGTTCTGTCCACCGCTTGCGCGGATGGGCGACCATTCCTCTAGGACGACGCTCGCGCGCCGCCTCCAGCAACCAACCCGGGCGACGAGCTGAAACGAAGCTCATGCGCCGCCCCTATTCGGTCTTGCTCCCGGTGGGGTTTGCCGTGCCGCCGCTGTCACCAGCCGCGCGGTGCGCTCTTACCGCACCCTTTCACCTTGACCGGCCGAAGCCGGCAGTCTGCTCTCTGTGGCACTTTCCCTGGGGTCGCCCCCGGCGGGCGTTACCCGCCACCGTCGTTCCGCGGAGCCCGGACTTTCCTCGCCCCCGCAACATGTGCGGGGCCGCGGCCGCCCGATCCTCTGGCGGATGAGACTGTAGCGGCGTCGCGCGATAAACTCCATCGTTCGTGTCGAGCGAAGTCGAGACACGCTATGAAGCGCTGGAGGCCGTTTCTCGACTTCGCTCGAAACGAACGGCGGAAATTCTATTCATCCCCCCGCGGTTTGGGAAGCAGCAGCGCAAGCAGCAGACTGCGGCACTCGCCGTCGATCTCGCCATCGATCAGTTCGGGGCGAAAGCGGCGCTGAAACGCGACTACGGCCGCGAGCCTGTCGGTGACTTCATACCCGAACCGTTCGAGCGCGAGGAGAAAGTCGGCGTCGCTCCACAACGGATCGATCAGACCCTTGGTCGGGCGCGGCATGGCGAGCCGCAACCGGGCGAGTTTGCCCCAGGGGAAGAGTTCGCCAGGATCCTGCTTGCGGGTCGGCGCAATGTCCGAATGGCCGACGATATTGCCGCGCGTGATGCCGTGGCGCTGCTTGATCTCCTCCATCAGCGGAATCAGCGCGTCGATCTGCGCGTCGGGAAAATCGCGATAGCCGAATTCGTGTCCCGGATTGACCAGTTCGATACCGACCGACGCCGAATTGACGTCGGTGATCCCGCGCCAGTGCGACGCTCCCGCATGCCAGGCGCGCTTCTCCTCGGGCACCAGCGCATGGATCGCGCCGTCCTCGTCGATCAGGTAATGCGCCGACACCTCGGCCTTCGGATCGGTCAGTCGGGCGAGCGCGGCCTCGGCGGTTTGCATGCCAGTGTAATGAAGCACGATCATCGTGACCGGCAGTTGCCGCTCGTTGAAATTGGGCGACGGGGTCTCGACGATGCTCACGACTGCGAGAATTGCGGCGTTGCGCCGGGAAAGTAAACCTAGGCCGCCGCCGCGGTCGCGACGATCGGTTCGTAGAGGCCGCGAAACCGCGCGCTCGGACGGAACGCGTCGGTCTGGCCGATCACGGTTTCCCCCGCCCCCAGCACCAGCACGCCTTCGGGACGCAGCACTTGCGCCAGCCGCGCAAGCACCTTGCGGCGCAGATCGAGCGAAAAATAGAGCAGGACATTGCGGCACATGATGACGTCGAACCGCCCGATCGGCAGCGGGTCGGCAACAAGGTTCATGCGGCGAAACGACACCAGCCGCGTCAGTGCGGAATGCGCCACCCACTCGCCATCCACGGTGTCGAACCATTGCATCATCCGCCGCACCGGCAGTCCGCGCTGGATCTCGAACTGCGTGTAGCGGCCGGCTTTGGCGCGGGCGAGCACCGCGTCCGATACGTCGGTCGCGACGATTTCGGGCATGGCGTCACCGGCCATTTCTGCAAACATCATCGCAAGGCTGAGCGGCTCCTGTCCGGTCGAACATCCGGCCGACCAGATCCGCGCACGCCGCGTCCGCGGAATTCCGGCGACAGCTTCGGCGACGGCGTCGAATACCGCCGCATCGCGAAAGAACGAGCTTTCCTGATTGAGCAGTTCGTCGACAACCCGGTCGGCGAGCGCTCCGTTGCGGTCGGCGCGGACCGCCGCGGCCAGACCTTCCAGACTGTCATGCCCGGTGTCGCGCATCGACGGCTTCAACGCTGTTTCGATCCGCCAACGGCGGCTGGCGTCGATCTGCTGACCGGTCCGCGCCTCCAGCAGCGCGGCGAATTCGCTGACCGGATTGCCCGAACGCGGGATCAGCATGACGGACGCCGGCGGCGCGCAATCAGCTGGCCGATTTCGTCGGGAGGTAGGATCGCGTCCGCGATCCCGCCCGCGGCCACTGCGCCCGGCATGCCCCAGATCACCGACGAGGCGCGGTCCTGCACGACGACGCTGGCGCCGGCGGCCGCCATGCTCGCGGCGCCGACCGCTCCGTCGCGCCCCATCCCGCTCAGCACAACGCCGAGCGCGCGATCGCCGTAGGTCGCCGCGACAGAATCGAACATCGGATCGACCGACGGCAGACACCCGCTCGGCGCGGGCGAGGTCGACAGCCGGACAGCCGCGCCGTCGCCCACCGACACGCATCGCATGTGGGCGCGGCCCGGCGCTATCAGGATTCGGCCGGCGCGGATGCGGGCGTGGTCTTCCGCAACCTCGCACGGGCGATTGGCGAGCACCGCCACCTGCGCGGCGAAGTACGGCATGAAAGATTCCGGCAGGTGCTGCGTGATCAGGATCGGCAGCCGGAAGTCGAGGGGCAGCGACCGCAGCAACAGGCTGAGCGCATGAATGCCGCCGGTCGACGCCCCGATAGCGACGATATCGAAATCGTCGCCGGGCGCGGGCATGGCGGCGGGCGTGCGCGGCACGATGATGTCGTCGTTTTCGACCAGCCGAGCGATCTTGTGATTCAACATGTCGCCGAAGCGGCCGGCAAATGCGCCGACCTCCGGCTTGACCAATGTGTCGGCGGCGCCGAGCGCCAGCGCCTGCACCGTGGTCGCGGCGCCATCGCCGCAGGCCGACGACACGATCAGCACGCGTGCGCCCTGACCCGCCGCGATCAGGTCGGGCAAGGCGGTCAGTCCGTCCACCCCGGGCATCTCGATGTCGAGGATGATCACATCGACTCGATGGCGCGACAGGAAATCCTGCGCAGCGTCGGCATTGGCGACCGCTCCCGCGACGATGAACACGCCCGCCCCGTCGATCGCGCGCGCCATGACGGCCCGCGCGACGACCGAATCGTCGACGATCAGGACCGACGGCGGGGCGTCGAATTCCTGCGGTTCAGGAGCCGGGTTGGCCATCTCGGCGCCCGGATCAGGCCATGCCGACGATCTGGAGCTTGCTCTCGAGCGTCTCGCGGTCGAACGGCTTCATGACATATTCGTCGGCGCCCGCTTCGATCGCGGCGCGAATATAGGCCATGCCGTTTTCGGTCGTGCAGAACACCACCTTGGGCCGGCTTGACAAAGCGGTGTCGCGCAGCGCGCGAAGAAAATCCATCCCGCTCATCACCGGCATGTTCCAGTCGAGCAGGATCACGTCGGGCACTGCGGCCAGACAGCTGTCGAGCGCTTCGCGGCCGTCACCCGCCTCGCTCACTTCAAAGCCGAGCGTTTCGAGGATGTGGCGGGCGACCTTGCGGATCACCTTGGAATCATCGACAACCAGACACGTCTTCATGACCGCAAAACCCCGTTACATAGCCTTATAAAATGGCCGCTTCCCGACACTTAGCGGCAAGTGATGATCAGCGAGTTAATTGACTATCGCGCCCTCGCCTGGTCCCTGGACGAGGGCGGTCAGGTCGATCGCCAAAACGGGCTCGCCGTCGCGTTCGATTTCGCCGCATCCGGCGCGCCGCCACCCGGCGTCGAGCGCGATGCCCGACGGTAGCGGCGACGCTTCGAACGGCGCGACGTCCTCCAGCGAATCGACCAGCACCGCATAGTGATGTCCGTCGATCACGGTGATCACGGCCCGCGATCCGGCGATGCCGATCGGCGGCAGGCCAAGCGCGGCATGCGTGTCGATGACCGTCACCACGCGGCTGCGCAACGCCGCGAGTCCGCGGATATGTTTGGCCACGCGCGGCGTCGGCGTGACATAGCCGATATCGACCACCGATTCGACCTGCGCCGAATCGATCGCGACCCCGCGGCCGGCGATATGCGCGATCAAGAACAATTGCTCGCTCACGCCGCCTCCACCCGTTTCGCGACCGCCGCGAGCAGGGCCGTGCGGTCGTAACGATACACGCGATCGGCCGATCCAATGTCGCGGCGGTCGTTGCTGAGCTGCACCACGCGGCCGTCGCGGCGATCGGCGGCGTCGCTGGTCAGAATTACCGCTGGTTGCTCATCGCCGTCGGCCCTGGTCGAAACGCGGTAGCCGGCCGCCTCGAGCACCGGTTTGAGGAACGTGGCGATCCAGCTGTCTCCCTCGCCGTCGATCAGGCACAGCGGCGCGCCCGGCTGGACGGCGTCGCCGCTGTCCGGACCAAGCAGCCATTGCGGATCGATCAGTTCGATCTGTTCGTCGTCGATCGTCACTACGCCCAGGATCGGCCCCGGCTGCGCCGACGGCACGATGTCGGCAGGGATCGCAACGATATCGACCGTCTCGGCGATCGCATAGGCGACTTCGGCGTCGCCGTCCTTGATCCGCAACACCGCGAGGTCGGGCCGGCCAGCTATCTCGCCGAGCGACGCCAGCGGCACGATCCGGCCGTCGATCAACAACCGCATCCGCCCGCCGCTAAACCGCGCGGCGTCCGCCGGAACGGTCTCGACGCGGTCGATGATTGCGAGCGGCACCGCGCG
>JAFEEZ010000121.1 GCA_018240825.1 Pseudomonadota bacterium
AGCGGCCCTTGCGCGCCCGACGGGCGGAGCCGCGTATCGATCTCATAGAGCGGACCGGCGGCGGTCGGCACCGACAGAGCGGCGCTGACGCGTTGCGCAAGGCGGTTGTAATAATGGACCGCCCCCAGCGGCTTCGGCCCGTCCGATTCGGCGCCGAAGTCACCGGTGAACAGATAGATCAGGTCGAGATCCGATGCGTGCGTCAGCGCACCGCCGCCGAGGCGCCCGAGCGCCAGGATGACCAGTTCGCTTTCCGGCACACGCCCGTGCATCCTGGCGAAATCGGCCACGGTCGCGGCAGCCAGCACCTCGATCGCCGCGACCGCGACGCGCGCATAACCGTGCGACACGTCGAGCGGGTCGCTGACCCCAGCCACGAGTTGAGCGCCGAGCCCGAAACGCTTTTCGCCGACCACTCGTCGCACGCGATCGAGCGTCGCCTGATAATCGTCGCCTTCTTCGCCCCGAGTCATCTCATCGACCAGCGCGGGAACGTCGCCCATTGGCGCCAGCGCGGTCGCGTCGATCAACCCGTCGAGCAAGGCCGGCCGCCGCCCCAACGCCTCGGCGAGCGGCGGCGCGTGACTGAGGATCGTCGCCATTAGCTGCGCCAGTTGCGGCCGCGCTTCGAGCAAGCGGAAGAAATTGATCGCACTGGGCAATCGCGACAGCATCGCATCGACCTGGATCAGCGCCGCGCGCGGGTCAGGGGCCCGCCCGAGCGCCGCCATCAACCCGGGAAGCGCGTCGTCGAGCGCCCGGCGAGCAGCGTGGCTGCGGAGCGCCGGATACGATCCGCCGCGCCAGCGCCCGATCAGTTGCACGGCGGTCGCGGCGTCAGCGAAGCCCATCCCCTCGAGTTGCGCGGTCAAACTGCCCCCATCGCTCGACAGCGCGGCCGTATCGGGCGGATCGAGCGAGTCGTAGATCGTCCCGACTGCAACGACATGGGGTTTCAGCATCGCGATCAGCGACGCGCCGCTGCCGAACCCGGCGAGTTGACCGACATTGTCGATTGCCTCCTGCGCCCGCGGCAACGCATGGGTCTGGCGGTCATCGACCATCTGCAACCGATGTTCGGTGGTGCGCAACGCGACATAGGCTGACTTGAGCGCTTCTCCCTCATCGACGCCGATCCGCCCCGCCGCCGCAAGGCCATCGAGGGCGTCCATCGTCGCCGGACTGCGCAAAGCGGGGTCGCGGCCGCCATGAATCAACTGATGGATCTGCGCGAAGAATTCGATCTCACGAATCCCGCCGCGCCCGCGCTTCAGGTCGTAGCCCGGGCCGAAC
Organism: Pseudomonadota bacterium; assembly: GCA_018240825.1. GTDB lineage: Bacteria > Pseudomonadota > Alphaproteobacteria > Sphingomonadales > Sphingomonadaceae > Sphingomonas. The sequence continues at coordinate 1,294 of JAFEEZ010000121.1, forward strand.
GCCTGGCCCTGGGCGTGGTGGTCGCGGATACGGCGGGTGATTTCACGAATTTCTCCGACAGCGCCGAAATCGACCGCGCGGCGCCATACGAACGGGCGGATCGCGTCGAGGAAGTATCGCCCGAGCGCCAGGTCGCCCGCCGCGGCGCGCGCGCGGATGAACGCGGCGCGCTCCCATGGCAGCGCCTGGCTCTCGTAATACGTGATCGCGGCGTTGACCGGCAGCACGATCGGCGTGACCTCCGGCGACGGGCGCAAGCGCAGATCGACACGCAGGACGTAACCCTCGCCGTCGCGCGCCTGAAGCAATTCGACGACGCGGCGGCCGATCCTGACGGCCGCTTCCTCGGGTTCTTCGCGCGCGCGGTGGGGCAAGGTCTTCGGGTCGAACAGCAGGATCGGGTCGATATCCGACGAATAATTGAGTTCGCGACTGCCCTGCTTGCCGAGCGCGATTGCGGTCATCCCGACAGGTTCCGCGCCGGGCGCGCGTTCGCAGATCGCCGCGCGGATCGCGCTGTCGAGCGCGCGATCTGCAAAGGCCGAGAGGCGCCGCGTCACGCCGTTAAGGTCCAGCGCGCCCGCCAGGTCGGCGATCGCGACGATCAGCGCCTCGCGCCAACGCGCCCGCCGCATCGCGACGCCAATGGGCAGGTCGGAATCGAACGGAGCAGGATCCGGTACGATTCCTTGCGCCAGTTCGGCGGCAAGGTCGGGCTGCCGTTCGATAGCGATGCCCAGGAACGGAGCGTACGCCGAGGCGCGGGCGAGGGCGTCGGAAAAATCGGGCGGATCAGTCACGTCACTGCTCTAGCCGAGCGCGCGGCGCGATTGAATTGCCCGCGTCGGATGACGTTCACGGCCTGATTCAAGTTAAGTGCGACGCAGCAATAAAAAGGCAACGAATCGTCGCATCGCTCGTTGTGACGCGCATGAGCCCGCCTGGTCCGCTTTCGTCTTCCGCCCAGCGCGACATGCGCCAGGCCGTCCGCGCCCCGCGCGCCAGCGACGGCGTCGGCAACGCGCTGCGCCAGATTTTCGGCGGCTGCGCAGCGCTGCCTCCGGAATTCAGCGCGCTGCTGCTGCGGCTCAACAAGGAAGACTAGTCGTCGTCCCCGACATCGTCGGGCTGCGGATGGCGATCGCCGCTCAGTTCGTCGACTTCGTCCATGATGGTGTCGAGCGCGGTGCGTCCGTGATTGTCGGGCGCAACCCGACGGGACGACAAGTCGCCGCCGCTCAGCAGCATTTCGAGCGCGACGCGGCCGCGCGCGACTCGGCTCTTGATCGTCCCGACCGCGACGTTGCAAATCTCGGCCGCCTCCTCATAGGCGAACCCGCCCGCGCCAACCAGGATCAGCGCCTCGCGCTGCGGCTGCGGCAGTTGCAGCAATGCGCGCTGCATGTCGCCGAGTTCGACGTGCTTGTCCTGGCTGGCGGGCGCAGCGAGGACGCGGTCGGCGATCAGATCGTCCCATTCGCCCTTGAACCGCGCACGGCGCATCTGGCTGAGGTAAAGGTTGCGCAGGATGATGAAGGTCCAGGCGCGCATGTTGGTGCCGGCCTGGAACCGCTGGCGCGCGGCCCACGCCTTCATCAGCGTTTCCTGGACCAGGTCGTCGGCAAGATCGCGGCTGCCCGACAGCGAACGGCCGAACGCGCGCAGGTGAGGGATGACTTGCGCCAGTTGCTCCTTGAACTCGGGGTCCGACAACGCGACGTGCTCGATCGTCTCCCCCTCTTTCGCGGCCTCATTGTCGATTGTGGTCATGGAACTCCGGAATTGACGCAAGCGAGGCAAGCCGCTGAAAGACAGGATGGCGATCTGCGTCGCCCAATTGCGGCCCGATCATTTGGAGAAAAGCAAGGGCACCCACACGATCGCCGACAGAATGCCGATGGCGAGAACGATCGAGATCAGCAGCACATACCGCATATGCCCCGATGTCTCGCCGGCGCGCGCTTCGTCGCCGCTTTCGCGAACCGACGGATCGGAGGGGTCTG
>JAFEEZ010000122.1 GCA_018240825.1 Pseudomonadota bacterium
ACCAGCAGTTGGGATTTGTCCGAACTAGCCAAGGCGGGCGTGACGCTCGTCATCAACAACCGTCCGGATGGGGAGGAACCAGGCCAGCCGACCTCCGACGAACTCGCCGCCGCTGCCCGCGCTGCGGGCATCGACTATCGCCACATTCCGGTCGTCTCCGGTAAGTTTGGTGATGCGGACGTCGCCGCGTACGGGGACGCGCTTCGCTCGACAAACGGGAATGTACACGCCTTCTGCCGCACCGGCACCCGCTCGGCCAATTTATGGGCGTTGTCGCAGGCGGACAAACGACCGGCCGATGAGATCATGGCCGCCGGCGCTGCACAAGGCTACGACTTGTCCAGTGTCAAGGCGCGGCTGTCGCAGGCCGCCGGTTCAATGTCTCGGCCTGCAACCGGTGCTCATCACGACATCGTGATCGTCGGTGGCGGTGCGGGCGGGATCGCGACGGCGGCGTCGATCCTTAAGCGCGATCGCAAGCTCTCGGTCGCCGTGATCGAACCGCGCGACCGCCACTTCTACCAGCCGGGCTGGACGATGGTGGGCGGGGGTATTTTCTCCAAGGCAAGCACATGTCGCGAGGAAGCGGCGGTGATGCCGCGCGGTGTTCAGTGGATCAAGGGGGCCGTCGCGACCTTCGAGCCCGATCGGAACCAGGTGACGCTCGAGGACGGGTCGGTTGTCGGCTACCGGGCCCTGGTCGTCGCGCCGGGCAATCTGCTCGACTGGGACGCAATCGATGGCCTCGCGGGGACGCTCGGCAAGAACGGCGTGACCTCCAACTACACCTATGAGACCGCGCCCTATACCTGGGAGCTGGTGCAGGGGCTGAAGGAGGGCGTCGCGCTGTTCACCCAGCCGCCGATGCCGATCAAGTGCGCGGGCGCGCCGCAGAAGGCGATGTATCTCTCGTGCGACCATTGGCGCCGCGAAGGCGTCCTCAAGAACATTGACGTCGCGTTCCACAATGCCGGTGCGGCGCTTTTCGGGGTCAAGGATTATGTCCCGGCGCTGATGACTTACGTCGAGCGTTACGGCATCGATCTCGAGTTCGAATCGAACCTGATCGCGGTCGACGGAGCCGCGCGCCGCGCCACATTCAAGGAAAAAGGCGGCGAAGTGACGCGCGACTTCGACATGCTGCACGTCTGCCCGCCGCAGCTCGCGCCGCGCTTCGTGGCGGATAGCCCGCTTGCGGACCAGGCGGGCTATGTCGAACTCGATCCGACCACCATGCAGCACAAGCGATATCCCAACGTCTTTGGACTCGGTGACGCCGGGTCCACGGGTAACGCGAAGACCGCCGCTGCTGCCCGCAAGCAGGCTCCGATTGTCGCCGTCAACCTGCTCGCGATGTTGGCAGGCCGCGAACCGGAAGCTGGTTATGACGGCTACGGCTCGTGCCCGCTCACGGTCGAACGCGGCAAGATCGTGCTGGCTGAGTTCGCCTATGGAGGCAAGGTTACGCCGAGCTTTCCAACATGGCTGATCGACGGCACCAAGCCGCAGCGCCTCTCCTGGATGCTCAAGTCCGAAGCGCTGCCCTGGATCTACTGGAACGGGATGCTCAAGGGCCACGAGTGGCTGGTGGCGCCGGAGCCGGTCGCCGACGTCCGCGCCCGGGCGGCCTGAGGCTGAGATGCTTGACACCCTTCAATATGTCCTTGCCGCTCTCTCCGGAGCAGTGGTCGGCTTCTCGCTCGGTCTTGTCGGCGGCGGGGGCTCGATCCTGGCGGTGCCGCTGATGGTGTATTTGGTGGGTGTTCCGAGCGCCCATATGGCAATCGGCACCTCGGCGCTGGCGGTCGCGGCCAACGCGGCGACCGGTCTCGCGAGCCATGCGCGCGCCCACACCGTGAAATGGCGGTGCGGCGGCATGTATGCAGCGGCGGGGGTGGTGGGTGCGCTTGCCGGGTCCACGCTCGGCAAAGCCTTCGACGGGCAGAAGCTCCTTTTTCTGTTCGCGCTGGTCATGGTGGTCGTCGGCATAATCATGCTGCGCGGTCGCAAGGCTGGCGGCGTGCCCGGCGCGGAGTGTAACCGGGAGAACGCGCCGAAGGTGCTGGGCTTCGGGCTTGGCACGGGCCTCTTCTCCGGTTTCTTCGGGATCGGTGGCGGCTTCCTGATCGTGCCAGGTTTGGTCGCGTCCACCAGGATGCCGATGATCAATGCCGTCGGCACGAGTCTGGTGGCGGTGACAGCCTTTGGGCTGACGACGGCGCTCAACTATGCCTTCTCCGGCTATGTCGATTGGCCGCTCGCGGGCATTTTTATCGCAGGCGGCATCGTCGGCGGGTTCGGCGGCACGACGTTGGCCAAGCGGCTATCCGGCACCGGTACGCTGACGACCGTGTTCGCCGTGCTCATCTTCGTGGTCGCGGGCTACATGCTGTGGCGTAGCTGGGGAGCCATGTAGGAGCTCCAGCGGATGGCGATCCCTCTCGACAGGCTGATTACCGTCGTGGCGATCGTCGCATTCGTCGCGCTTGGATCTTGGCTCGCTGCTCGCACGGGGCGGCGGACTCCCGCGACGATGGCGGCCATCGTGGGTCTGGTCGCCGCGCGCATCGTCT
>JAFEEZ010000123.1 GCA_018240825.1 Pseudomonadota bacterium
CAGTTCGCCTACGGCACGCCCGCCAGTGACATCCTGAATGACCTTCGCTCCAGACTGTGAGGCTCCATGAGAACCCCGATCCTTGCCGCCCTTCTGTCCCTTGTCGGCCTGCCTGCCCTGGCCTGCGAAACCTTCACCATCGGAAATCTGATGATCGAGCACGCATGGTCCCGCGCGACGATCGGCGCCGACCGCCCCGGCGTGCTCTATGTCGAGATCACCAACACAGGCAGCGTCGATGACGCGCTGGTCGGCATCGCGACGCCCGTCGCGGGAATGCCGATGCTGCACGAAACCGTCGTGACGGACGGCGTCGCCTCGATGCCGCACGCCATGTCGGTTCCGGTTCCGGCGGGACAGACGGTGGCGCTGGCGCCCGGGGGCTATCACGGAATGCTGATGGGCCTGACCACCACCCTGGAGGAAGGCGAGGGCTTCCCCGTGACATTGACCTTCCGCGACGCGGGCGAGGTGACGGTGCCGGTCGAGGTCCTGTCCATGCGGGCGGAGGGGCCGGATTGCGAACACGCAGGGCAGTGATCCTCGGCCTCGGCGGGGTGGCGGGGACGCTGGCTTTCACGCTCGGCCTCGGGGCATGGCGCAGCCGCGGCACCGCGCCTGCCACAGACCCACGTCTGCCTTTGCCGATCGCCGAAATGGACTTCACTCTGACCGACCAGCGCGGCGCAACCGTCCGGCCGTCCGACTGGATCGGGCGCCCGACCATGATCTTCTTCGGCTTTACCTTCTGTCCCGACGTCTGTCCGACCACGCTCAGCGACATCTCGGGCTGGCTCGAGGATCTCGGTCCCGAGGCTGACCGCCTGAACGTCACCCTGATCTCGGTGGACCCTGAACGCGACACGCCGGCGGTCCTGTCCGACTACCTCGCGAATTTCGATCCGCGCATCACCGGCCTGACGGGCCCGCTGGCCGAGGTCGAACGCGCCGCCGCGGGATTTCGCGCGTGGTTCGAGAAGGTGCCGCGCGATGGCGATTATACGGTCAACCATACAGCCGGGGTGTTCCTGTTCCACCCGGACGGGCGCTTTGCCAGCATCATTGATTATCACGAGGATCGGCGTTTCGCCGTTCCGAAGATCCGCCGAACCCTCAGCTGAAAGGTCATTCTGCCAGATGATCCGCTCTGCCCTCATGGTCCTTGCCGCCGCCTCTCTCGTGCCGTTGCAGGCTGCAGCCGACCCGCCGACCACGCACGGTCCAGCCGTGATCGATGTGACGATCGCCTCAGGCGACACGCTCGACAGCGTGCTTGACCGCGCAGGTGTACCCGCGGACCTCCGGGCCGAGGCCGCCCTGGCGCTTGCGGGGGTCTACGACCTGACCGACCTGCGACCCGGTCATCGCGTCGAATGGACGGCCGCAACGGGCGATCCGACCAGCCTGACGCGCCTGTCGCTTTTCGTGGAAGATGGCGTCGAGATTGCATTGACGTTCAATGGCCAGGTGACAGCCGAGCGGCTTGATCCGCCAATCCGTGAGATGGACCGGCGGGAGACGCTGGTGCTTGACGGCACGCTTTACGAAGCCCTCGTCGCGCGCAACGCGCCGGAGCGCTTCGCCGTGGACCTGACTGCGCTCCTCGCGGGCCAGGTCGATTTCCGGCGCGATCTGCAGGGCGGCGAGACCTTCGCGCTGGTCTGGCAGGAAGACCAGCTTCCTGACGGCAGCATCGCGGGTGAGCCCCGGCTGAACTATGCGCGGCTGGAACTTGCAGACCGGGTGCTTGAGCTTGTCGCCACCGAAGCCGCAGGACCCGTCATCGTGTTCGAGGACGGGGAAGCCGTCCAGCGGTCTGCCGCGCCAATCCTCGGTGCCCGGCTGTCGTCCGTCTTCGGGCGACGCAACCATCCTGTTCTCGGGGGCGTGCGGATGCACACCGGGATCGACTATGCCGCTCCGGTCGGAACCGAGGTCTCGGCCACCGGCGCCGGGCGTGTGGTCTTTGCCGGTACGATCCGAGGTTACGGTCTGACCATCGACATCGATCACGGCGGCGGGGTTGTGACGCGCTATGCCCATCTGTCCGAGATTGCCGAGGATGTTCGGGAAGGCACGCGGGTCAAGGCCGGTGACAGCATCGGTGCCGTTGGCGCGACGGGCCTCGTAAGTGGCCCGAACCTGCACTACGAGGTCCGCGTTGACGGTCGGCCGGTCGATCCGACGGACCGGGACGCCCTGCCGGAACAAGAGATTGCCTCGTCCGAGGATCTTGATGCGCTGACGACATGGCGCCGCGAGACGGGCTTTGAAGCTTTGGTATAGGAGATCGGGGATGAGCGGGCAGCACATCGGACGACGCAACCTGCTGCTTGCGGCAGCGGCCAGCGTCGCGGTCCCAGGGCGCGCCGCCTGGTCGCAAGCGGAACCACCGATCCATGTCGTCAAGGGACGCGGCTGTGAATGCTGCGATGCCTGGGTCGACTACCTGCGCGAGCAAGGCTTCACCGTGACGGACGAAGTGTCGATGGGAACGCTGCTGATCCGCTTCAAGATGGACCATGGCGTCCCGGCGAAGGCTTTCTCCTGCCATACCGGCGTGGTCGATGGCTATGCGCTTGAAGGCCACGTTCCTGCCGTCGACATCCGGCGCCTGCTGGCCGAACGCCCCGATGCGGTCGGGCTTGCGGTCCCTGGTATGCCCTACGGTTCGCCCGGCATGGGGCCGGAGGACGAGCGCGATGCCTATGACGTCCTGCTGATCCGTCGCGATGGTTCGCTGGATGTGTACTCCCGGAACGCAGCGAGATCCTGAGCCACCCGCGAGCTGCGGCAGGCGAGAAGCCTAGAAGTCGGTTTTCAGGTAGACTCCGGCGCAGTCGCAGGCGACGGCAGCGACCGTCGCGCCGGTGTTCATGAACAGCTGCGGCGAAAGGAACTGCGTCGTGGCGGGCAGGTCGGCGGTGATTTCCTGCTCGAAGACCGCGCCCGAAATCTCGCCGACGACGCGCATCCAGACGGAGCTGCCATTCGGCGGGGCGGCGATGAACAGGGTCAGCACGCCGCCGGTGGCAATGGCGAAACTCGCCCCCATGTCGGTGAGCGTCGGCGCGCCTGTGCGGTTGCTTGCGACAAGCAGTAAGGGAGGCCTAGTCTAAGCATTCGAACGACCGCTTGCTAGGGTGCAGC